>JAQYVK010000107.1 GCA_030145585.1 Desulfatiglandales bacterium
AATCTGATTGCCGGTGAATACAGGCCGGATGCCGGGACGATAAGATACAACGGGGATGATATTACAGGATTTATTCCCCACAAGGTCTGCCATCTGGGCATTGCCAGGACTTACCAGATCCCCCAACCCTTTATAAAGCTGACGGCTTTGGAGAATCTCATGGTAGCGGCCAGGTTCGGAAGGGGGCTCAAGGCGGAGGCGGCGACTCATGAAGCCGACAGATTACTCGAGCTTGTCGGTCTTTCGGACAAAAGAGATGTTTGCACCGGAGAGTTGGCCGTTCTGTCCCTTAAAAAACTCGAGTTGGCAAGGGCCCTGGCCAGCGATCCGAAACTGGTGTTGCTCGATGAAGTGGCCGCCGGTACCACGGAGGAAGAGCTTCCGGACATCCTGGGGGTCATAGAAAAAATACGGGAAATGGGGAAAACAGTTATTCTCGTTGAGCACATCATGAAGGTGATTATGCGGGCTGTAGACCGGCTCATCGTGATGGATAAGGGTGAAAAAATTGTTGAAGGCCTTCCCGAGAAAGTCGTACAGGATAAAAGAGTCATCGAAGCCTATTTTGGGGCTATATAGGCACCGGTGGGAAGTAAGTTTCCAATAGGGTACCCATTCTAAGATCTCCCCACCAGGTAAAAGGAGGTGATAAAACAGAAGAACTTGTGTTTTGCAGTTTATGGAGCAATCAAGCAATCACTTAAAAACCTATCATATTTCTTCACAACATGACATGGAAAGGAGGGAAAACATGCGAAATAAAAAATCGATGTTGATAGCGGTAATGGCAATGAGTTTAATTGCTGGATTGGCCCTTGGAGTGAACGTTGTTCAAGCCAAACCCATCAAAATTAGCTTCATGCATTATTTTCCAGCCACTCACTTTGTTCACACTGAGATAGTAGAACCCTGGACAAAACTGATGGAAAAAGAAAGCGGGGGCAAGCTCAAGTTTAATCTCTACCCTGCAGCAGCCTTGGCTAAACCGCCGGACTTTTTTGATGCAGTAGTAGCCGGCAGCATTGATATTGTAATAGGATATTCAGGATATACACCAGGCCGCTTCCCTGTCGGTGACGTTTTTGGTTTACCCTTTATGGGCTACAACTCGACGAGGTCTGCCACCAAGACATTCATGGAACTCTGGAGGGATGTGCCTGAGATCGCGAAAGAGTGGCGGGCAGTCAAAGTCCTCTGGTTCGGTTCCCCACCGCCTGCACAGCTTCACACGACCAAAACCCCTGTGCGCGCCTTAAGCGATATGAAGGGATTAAAGATAAAGATAGCGGGAAAACCCGCACCTTTTTTAAAGGTTCTGGGTGCTACCCCCATTACTATGGCATCCCCCGAGGTTTATGATGCCTTGTCCAAAGGAGTGATAAACGGGGTGTCCTACCCCTGGGAGGCGATCAAAGGGTGGAACTTAGGCGATCTGGTCTTTAATCACACATGGTTAAATTTATATGCCGAGCCCTTTTTTGTTGTGATGAACTGGAATAGATGGAAATCTCTGTCGCCGGAAATGCAGAAACTTTTTCAAAAGTATGGTGGTGAATACGGAGCCGAATTATGGATTAAAGCTTGGGCGAAGGGGAATAAGGGCGCCCTTGAATGGCTGGAAAAAGATCCGAAGCACACAGTTATCACCCTCTCAAGGGCTGAACAGGAAAAAGCAAAGGATTTGGAACAACCCCATTATGATAAGTGGCTAAAAAATATGGAGAAGAAAGGGATAGATGGCAAGGCACTCCTGGAGAAGGCTAGAAAGACAGCGCAGATGTATGCCGATTAGGTGGAAAACTACTAGCCCATGGGCCCGGGCTTTTCCGAGTGAAGCTTAGGGATATGCGGAATGAGCAATAAGCGATTGGAATTGGAAAGTGAGCTATGGAGGATTTATCCTGCTAGATAGCTTGAGCCAAAAAGGTTGTTGAAAGAAGGTCCGGGTCGATATTTAAATAAAGATATAGATAATGCTGGAGGTCGGGAGTGTTGGAAGAAGAGACGTGGCTGAAGAGTCTTGCTCGGCAGATTGAAAAGGTGACCGGCCCTCTCATAAGAGTTTTCTATTATATGGGGCTTTTTTGCATTCTAGTTATGATGCTAATCACCGTGACGGATGTCCTGCTGCGCTGGCTTTTCAATACCCCTATTTTAGGGGCATACGAAATAAGCGAATATCTAATGGTTATTTTGGTCTTTTCTGCCTTGGCATACACGGAAGCAGGTAGCGGTCACGTCAAGGTTGACACCTTTTACGACCGTTTTCCGTTTAATGTAAAGGTGCTTCTGGATTGCCTCACCCATCTTTTTGGTATATGTATCATGGCTCTTATCGCTTGGACTAATGCTAAAATGGCTTACATAAAATGGGAATTCGGGGATATTACCGGAACACTTCCAATACCCGTTTTCCCAATGCATGTCATTATTGCCATCGGTTCAATACTATTTTGCCTGGCCCTTGCCACTAATTCACTTAACTCACTTGCGAGAGTATTTAAGGAATGAGCCCCGACAATATAGGAATTCTCGGTATAGTCTTATTGCTGTTACTCCTGGTTGCCCGGATGCATGTCGGGTTGGTTATGATGTTTGTGGGTTTTTTAGGGTATATGTTCCTGACGAATACAGCCGGTGCGCTCGGGGTTCTAGCAACGGCACCTAGAGGAAGTTCGGCTTACTACACATTAACGATTATACCGCTGTTCATATTCATGGGGCAATTAGCCTCTTATTCCGGTTTATCAGAGGATATGCATCGTGCCACCCACGAGCTGATTGGGCATATTCGTGGAGGATTGCCAATGGCAAGTGTGGTGACATGTGCAGGATTTGCAGCCATATGCGGTTCCAGCCTGGCCACGGTTGTTACCATGACTCAAGTGGCGTTGCCATCCATGAAAAAATACGGATACGATGATACCCTATCCACGGGGGCCATCGCCGCAGGAGGTACACTCGGAATTCTTATTCCACCCAGTGTCGCCCTGGTTATGTATGGTATTATTACAGAGGAATCCATTGGCAAACTTTTCATCGCCGGCATCGTTCCAGGCATACTCCTTACATCCTTATTTCTGCTTACTATCTTCATCCGGGTTAGGATTTCTCCCGGTATTTCTCCCATGGTCCCTAAAAAATCAATGAAGGAAAGGGCGATGGCTTCCAAAGGGTTGGTGTTGCCCTTAATAATGTTCTTCATTGTTATGGGAGGTATATATACAGGAATCTTCACCCCGACTGAAGCGGCCGCGATTGGAGCATTTTCTGTGTTTGTGCTCGGATTTATCAAGAGACGGCTTAGCTTTAGATCGGTCTTCGACTCCCTCAAGGATACGGGTCGGACCACAGGAATGATATTTGTCATCATGATCGGGGCCGGTATTTTCAGTTACTTTTTAGGAACAAGCAGGATTCCATATACATTAGCCAATTTTGTGACAACACTGGCCATGTCAAAGTATATTATCTTAGCGATTATCCTATTTGGATATCTCGTTATAGGATGCATGATGGAGTCAGTGGGAATCACCCTATTAACCGTTCCCATCATATACCCGGTCGTCGTCACACTCGGGTTTGACCCGATCTGGTATGGAGTCGTATTTACAATAAGCATGGAAATGGGTTTGATAACACCCCCCGTAGGCATGAATGTATTTGCTATGGGGAGCGCGACTTCTGAAGTGTCTTTAAATACTATATTCAAAGGTGTCATATGGTTCCTTCCTGCGATGGTGGTCTGTACTATTATTTTAACCATTTTTCCTGAACTGGTGCTCTTTCTGGTCAGATACATGGGTTAAGAGGGCATGAATTCGTTGAGATAAATCAAAAGCTCATAATTAGGTCATTCATTCTCTTAAGATAGAAAGACAAAAATGTCTGAAGAATTACTGAAGCTAGAGAAACTGGCGGTCTTCCACGGGTCTTTCCAAGCACTCTGGGATGTATCTTTGGTGGTTCGGTCCAGAGAGATCGTGGCCTTGATCGGCGCCAATACCTCGGGTAAATCCACACTTCTGGACACCATATCAGGCTTTCTGCATCCCAGTAAAGGGACCATAGAGTTTCAGGGGAAGGATATTTCCGGGATGGATCCCTTCAAGATCGTTGACATCGGAATCACCCAGGTACCGGAAGGCAGAAGAATCTTTCCCGACCTGAATGTATTGGAAAATCTAATACTTGGGTCATACAACCGAAGGGCGAGAGGTGAAAGGGAGAAAAACCTCGAGAGGGTCTATACACTCTTTCCCCTGCTAAAGTCTAGGAAAAATCAGCAGGCCAGGACACTGAGCGGGGGTGAGCAGCAAATGATGGTGATAGGACGGGGTCTGATGTCCAGCCCCAAATTGATGCTGTTGGATGAAATGTCCCTCGGCCTGGCCCCGGTAGTTCTCGGTGAACTGTATAAGGCACTGAGAGAGATCAGGGAGAGGGGCATTACCATACTATTTGTAGAACAGAACGTAAGACAGAGCCTTCAAGAGGCTGAAAGAGCATATGTAATGGAATCAGGACGAGTGGTATTGGGCGGCGATGTGGCCGAACTTAGGGAAGAAGAAAAAATTAGGAAGGCGTATTTCGGTGTATAGAAGTTGATACGAGAGGGCCATAGCGGATTTGATCGATTTAATCTCTACAATAATAATGGGGTTCCTGCTAGGCGGGCTATACGCGTTAATCGCGCTTGGCCTCTCACTGGTCTTCGGGGTTATGAGACTGATCAATGTGGCTCACGGAGACATAGTGGTATTAGGCAGCTATTTAGGTTATGCGGCAATGACCATCCTGGGAATGGACCCGATACTGAGTCTTTTTTTCGGTATTCCCCTGATGTTTGCACTCGGCTTAGGTATTCAGAAGTTTTTTCTGAACAGGGCCTTCAAGGTATCGATGGAAGCCCCGTTAATCATAGCTTTCGGGCTCTCCATCATCTTACAGAACATATACCAGATCATCTGGTCTCCCATGTCCAGGGGGTTGACAACGTCTTACGCCCTAAAAAGTTTTAACATAGGGGAGATCTATTTCCCTCTGGTGTATATTCTGGATTTTTCTATTGCCCTGGTCGTTATGATCTTCCTCCGCGAATTTCTCAGGAGGAGTTATATGGGCAGGGCAATCAATGCTGCCTCTCAGGACAGGAAGGCCGCTCAGTTGATGGGGATAAATACCGACCGTGTTTTTGCGTTTACCTTTGCCATTGCAATGGCTCTTGCCGGTGTTGCCGGGATCTGTTTCGGCCTGACCTTTCCCTTTGTCCCCACATCGGGCATGTCCTTTCTCATCATCGCTTTTGGTGTCATTGTATTGGGAGGTCTGGGCAGTATATTGGGGACATTTATCGGCGGCATAGTCTTCGGGCTGACCCAGACCCTCGGCAGCTATTTCTTTGGCGTCAATGCTCAGCTGCTCGTCGCTTATCTAATGGTGCTTGTCGTGTTGAGTATCAGGCCGCAGGGCATATTCGGCAGGCAAGGATAGCATGAGACTCAATGATTCAAAAATAAGGACAACCATACCTGCGGTCTTTCTGATCGTTGTGCTGTTTGTGCTGCCGATCGCAGGGATGCCACAAAACTGGCTTCTTTTTCTTTTCGTTTTCTTTACATACGTGTCCATGGCGAACATGTGGAACCTGCTTGCCGGTTACTCCGGTCTAATATCCCTTTGCCAACCGGCCTTTATCGGGGTTGCTGCATACACGGTCACATTGCTTGCATGGATAGGGGTGCCCCTCTATCTGGGAATGGTTGCCGCGGCCATAGTCTCTGCGGCCTTTGCCATGATCATCTCTATCCCCGCCTTCAGGATGAAGGGCATCTATTTTGCCATCGGGACACTAATTGTGCCGGAGGTTATGAGACTCATTTTCTTGATTTGGAGACCCGTAGGGGGCTCCATAGTAGGCGGGGGCGCCGGTTACGCCATAAAGAAGGCCACTGAAATCCCCATCACATATTCCTATTGGCTGGCTTTATTCATCTGGATTGCATCGGTCGTCATTATGCGGTTAATTCTTAATTCCCTTCTGGGTCTCGGACTCGCGGCGATCCGCGACAATGATAATTCGGCTGCAAGCTCCGGGGTGAATGTCTTTAGGCTGAAGCTTTATTCCTTTGTCATTAGCGGTGTTGTGACAGGATTAGCCGGCGCTGCTTTTTATATCTTCCAGGGATATGTGGACCCGGAAAGTACGTTCAGTATCAGGTGGACTATCGCAATCATGCTTTCCACCATTCTGGGGGGCATAAACACCGAAGAAGGACCGATAGTTGGTGCGGCCATAGTGGTCTTTATATATTTTATGCTGGCCAAATACGCCGGGGTGAGTCTTCTTATCCAGGGCATTATCCTGACGGGCATCATGCTACTGGCCCCCCATGGCATTGTGGGGGCCCTCAGGCAAACGCGTCCCTATCAAACCCTGCTCAGACTGGCAAACGGGGGCTCTGTTGAATTGGGATTTCATAAGTAATGAGTAGGATGTGTGGCGCGTTAAAGAAAGGTGGGTTTGAAAAAAAAAGAACATCGAACGTCCAACATCGAACGTTGAATGAGGGAAAAGAGGTTCAAGGCCCAAGGGGATAGACTGAAAAAAGAAAATCGATCTTTCTCTTCCTTGTGCCCTGCGCCTGCCGGTTGTTAAAATTGTCCTTTACAACCGGCCCACCTTAAGCCTTAATACTTTACTCAAGGGAAGCAAAAAAGTTAGAACGTGAAAACTTACAAGGAGGGGGGTCAATATGCATCGTGTACTATTGCCGTTTGAGTTTTTTGAACCCACGACTATCAAAGAAGTCGTGGAACTGGTGGATGGTGACAAGGTAAGGGTCCTGGCCGGTGGGGTGGATCTGGTGCTGAAGATGAGACGGCGCGAGATCTTGCCCGAGAAGGTTGTCAGCCTTCAGAAGGTGCCGGGACTCGATTATGTGGAGGGAAACGGATCGGCCGGCTTGAAGTTCGGAGCCCTGGCTACCCTGACACAGATCGAACAATCAGAGGTCGTCATGGAGAACTGCGCGTTACTTCGTGAGGCCATCAGCAAGATCGTCTCTGTTCAGACAAAGACAATGGGCACGGCCATTGGTAATCTCTGTGTGGCCACACCTGCCTCGGATGTCGCCCCGCCCCTATATGCCATGGGCGCCAGAATAAAGATCGTCGGTGTCGATGCCGAGAGAGAGATCCCCATCGAAGAATTTTTTGTCGATGCGGGTAAAACAGCATTAGGGCCCCACGAGATAGTGACTGAGATCGTTGTGCCGAGTTTGCCCTCCGGATCCGGAGGTGCCTTTATGAAGCTCTCAAAGACGGCTGAGGACATTGCCAAGGTCAATGCCGCCGTCATGGTGACCCTGGCCGACGGCAGGTGCGAGGATGCCAGGATTGCCCTGGGTTCGGTAGCCCCGACGCCCATCAGGGCCATAGGGGCCGAGACGATGATGAAGGGACAAAAAATGGATAAAAAGACGATAGAAGAGGCATCGGCATCGGCTGCGGAAGCCGCCACGCCAATCTCAGACATTCGCTCAACGGCGGAATACCGAAAAGAAATGGTCCGGATTCTGGTCAAAGACGCACTTCAAGAAGCAGCCGCAAGGGCTCAAGCATAAGGAGGATACCATGGGAAAAGAGATCGCCAATTTCATCGTGAACGGGAACGAATATGAGGTCATTATCGAGCCCCACATGCTGCTGATCGATGTCTTGAGGGACGAGATGGGGCTTATGGGAACCAAGTATGCCTGCGGTGCGGGGGACTGTGGAAGCTGCACGGTCTTGATCGACGGTAAACCGTCCTTTTCATGTCTGACCCTGGCCGTAACAGCCAAGGGAAAGAATATACTGACGATAGAGGGGATGGCTGATGGCACCGCACTCCATCCCATTCAGCAGGCATTTGTCGAGAAGGGAGCAGTCCAGTGCGGTTTCTGTACGCCGGGCATGGTACTGAGCACAAAGGCTCTGCTTGATGAAAACTCGGAACCGACAAGGGATGACGTTAAAACCGCCCTTGCCGGCAATCTATGCCGATGTACGGGCTATGTGAAGATCGTCGATGCGGTGGAAGTCGCGGCTGGCACAATGAGGGAAGGAGGTTAAGGATCATGGCACAGCAGCTATCATATGTGGGGAAAAGGCTGATACGTCCGGATGTTTCCGACAAGGTGACGGGGGCGGCCGTATACGGCGCGGACATGACAATTCCAGGTATGCTGATAGGGAGGATACTGCAAAGTCCATATGCCCATGCCAGGATCGTCAAAATCGATACCTCTAAGGCCAGAGCCCTTCCGGGAGTCGAAACGGTAATCACTCATGAGGATGTTCCTAAATCAGGCTTTACGCGGTCGGCGATGGCGGAAGGATTTCCCGCAGTGGCCTATGAAGGAGAGAATCAGGACCAGTTTATTCTCTCGGACAAGGCGCGGTATAAGGGTGATTGGGTAGCGGCCGTGGCCGCCAATGATGTTTATACGGCAGAAAAAGCCCTTGACCTCATTGATGTGGAGTATGAACGGCTTCCTGCCGTCTTTGATCCGGAAGAAGCCATGAAACCCGGGGCGCCTGTGATCCATGATCGCTGGAAGGACAATATCGCCGGAACCATAGAGCATCCTTTCAGCCGTGGAGATATGGAAAAGGCCTTTGCAGAATCCGATTATGTAGTTGAGTTCAGTGGTCGTAACTCAAGACAGAAACATGCACACATGGAACCCGATGTTGCTCTGGCTCACTGGGATGTCAACGGGCGGCTCACCATCTGGTCGCCCTGCCAGAACCCCCATCTCGCAAAGAAGGCCATGGCCCAGAGAGTATTTGGCATCCGAGAGGGGTCCATCAGGTGGGTAACCACGACCGTAGGCGGTGGGTTCGGGGCCAGAATGAGTTTCTGCGTGGAGCCGGTATGCGCGATGCTGGCCAAGGCATCCGGCAAACCGGTTAAAGTGATGGTCACCAGAGAAGAAGACTTTTCCGGCTGGAACTGCCGAACCGAGCAAAGGCAGACGATTACGCTGGGGGTCGATAAAGATGGTACGCTCACCGCTATAAGCCAAAAGATGATATCCGATGCCGGCGCCTATCTCTCACACAGCGGTTCCATCAGTGCAGTAAACATGCAGGCTACATTGGGATTATTCCGTTCCCCCAACATCTCGGGTAAGGCGACGGTCGTCTATACCAACAACCCTACGGCAAGCGGTATGAGAGGCTACGGCAATCCTGAAGGGGCCTTTGTTCTCCAGCAGGCAATTGACATGGCCGCGGAAAAGGTCGGAATGGACCCTGTAGAGTTCAGGCTGAAAAATGCCAAAGGCGTCGGTGAACCCAGCATGTGGGAACCGGTTGCCCTTGATAGCTGCAATTTGGATCAGTGCATAAAGCAGGGCGCTGATAAAATCGGTTGGAAGGAAAAATGGGAGGGATGGGGAAAGAAGATAGAGGGCCGGTTTAGACGCGGTGTGGGCATGTCCATCATGACCCATGCCAGCGGTGCCGGCGGGTTTCTTCTCGAGCACTCCAACGCCATCATCAAACTTCACGAAGACGGGTCCGCCCATCTCACGGTGAGCCCCTGTGAAATGGGACAGGGTATCCTGGGTGTGTTAAGCCAGATCGCTGCGGAATCTGCCGGACTTCGTTATGAAGATATCCATGTGATCACAGGGGACACGGATATCACCCTGTTTGACATCGGATCCCACGCCAGCCGATCAACCTATGTGATAGGCAACGCCGTTGTGGATGCGGGCAAAAAAATCAGGCAGATATTGTTGGAGAGGGCGGCTAAAAGGCTTGAGACGGTCCCTGATAAACTGGATGTCAAGGAGGGCGAGGTCTATGTCAAATCAGATCCGAAGAAAGTGGTCAGCGTGGCGGAGATCTCCCATGATGCCATTTACGAATAT
>JAQYVK010000108.1 GCA_030145585.1 Desulfatiglandales bacterium
AGCCTGGGAGACAGGAAAAAGTAACGGGCAGAGCGAAACCCATCACCCCGGGCCCCGCTCTACCCATCCTACGCTCTGCTCCTGGCCTCCCCGCTTCCTTGGCCGACCTCCGCCTTCCGACCTCCGTCTTTCCCCGCGTTCTTTCTTCTTTTTCCCTCAAACGAAGTGCTCCTCCCCGCCCAAACCAGCGGGATTTCACATCGGATTATAGAAGCACAGGTGTTCAACAAGCGCAGCGCTCCTCCTCCCCCCTTACTCCCCTCTTGCTCCTCGCCTCCCAGCTCGTTTTTTCATTCGATGTTGGACGTTGGGTGTTCGATGTTGGACGTTCAAAAAAATGCTTTAATCTGCCGCTAACGATTATTTTTTTCTCGCCGGAACGGGTGAACCTTTCAGGGTCCACCGCTAGAAGCGGTGGGTTTAGATCAAACTAAATTGGGGGCTTCGCCCCAATTGGAATACTGGAATAGTGGAATGTTGGAATGCTGGGTCTTGGGTAGTTGTGTGAATGGTTTACTGGGAAAATCATATGGACAAAGCATGAAAATTGAGATGTTCCCTACTCATCCATCCCACCAAAAGCGTGTTTACATCCTTCCATTATTCCACCATTCCATTATTCCATGTGGGTGGCAGAAATCATACCACTATTAGAATCTCTTACAATTCATCGCATTATAGAAATACCGATACATTTACTTAGAGCGGGCTTCCCCTTTACCCACGGAAAGGATTTTTTCCAGTTTTGTGAGGTCCTCACTTTTACCAAGGGATATCAAGGTATCGCCCGTTTCAATACGGGTCATCGAGGAAGGGTTGAATTTCATTTCCCCAGCTTTCGTCCTGATCGCCACAATGATCACATCCGTCTCCTGTCTGATTCCGGAATCAACAAGCGTAATACCCCTCAAAGGGGACTTTTCGCTCACGACCAATTCCTCCATCTCCAACCCAATCTCCCTGTTGTGGATCGTAAACTCCAAGAAATCCGTGACCGCCGGCTTGATTATGGTTTGAGCCATTTTTCGCCCCCCGATGAGATAGGGCATGACGACCCTGTTCGCCCCCACCCTCAAGAGCTTTTTTTCCGTCTGCTCCTCGTCCGCACGGACTACGATGAACATGTCGGGATTCAAGCCTCTCGCACTCATGGTGATGAAGAGGTTGTCGGCATCGGATGCCACAACAGCGACGAGCCCTCTGGCCCTTTCTACGCCTACCTCGATCAATGCTTCCTCACTGGTAGCATCATCGACAATATAGGGAATCCCTTCCTCTTCAAGGATCTGAACGGCCTCTTGTTCGTGGTCAATGACCACCACCGGGATTTTGTTTGCCTTTAACTCTCGACAGATGATTTTTCCGATGCGGCCGAAACCACAAATAACATAATGGTTCTTGATGGATCGTAATGTTCGTCCCAATTTTCTCCTCCCTAAAATGGCTCCCACCTGAAAATCGACCATAGCTTGTGCCGCCAAGCCCAGGATATAAGCCATTATTCCCATCCCCGAAAAAATGATGAAAATGGTAAAAATTCTTCCTTCCTTCGAAATGCTTCCCACTTCCCGAAACCCAACAGTCGTAATGGTAATTACCGTCATATACAGAGAGTCCAAGAAATTCCATTTTTCTATGGTCATATATCCGAAAGCACCGATCATGAGGATCACCAGCAATATCACAAAACCTTTGATAATCTTTCTGGAACCCAAGGGGGACACTCTCGTTTCGAATTTTACCATTTAAATCCTTTAACTATTCAGAAGACCGAAGGAACCACTTATCTTCACTAATCAACACTAATCTTTAACTCCGGAGGCTGAATCGAGTATGTTATCATTAGTGAAGATTAGTGGAGATTAGTGGTTTTTCCTTTCTACTAATTCTTTGCAAAAACCTCTCCATCAAAAAAAAGGGGCGAATCGCCCCTTACTTTTTTCCGTTTGATAGGTTTTGAAGGGAGTTTCATTTGCTGGGTGAGGAACTGACCGCCTCGACAGTAAACTCACTCAGACTCTCAGGTAGATCGCCAAGAATAATCATAAAGGGGATCGCACGGTTTGGGCCAACATTCATATTGATATTCCCCTTACCGGGCCGATTTTTCAATTCACTATTTATTTGGTCCAGAGTCATAGTTTTAATCTGTTTTTCCGGGATGGTATTCCCTGCGTATGCCATCTTACCTTTAACAACTTGAGCTTTATCGTCCAGGATGGTTCCTTTGACAAGGATGAAACTTCTGTTCTTGGAATAGTCGTTCGCAACCATCCCCTTAATGACAAAGAGTTGACCTGCTTTTGTGGATTGAACGAAAGATCCCGTGACCCCTTTAAAGGAAAGTCTGCTTGCTCCCGGATCGATTGTCTCCTCGCCTTTGTCGGTTTTGAACTTAAAAAGGGTCAAAGAATTGGGGATGAGTTGTGGTGCCATAAAATAAACGGCCGCACTGCCACCTAACAGTATCAAAATGATCAAGAGGATAACAATGAACGGGCCTGGTAAGCCGGACATTCCCTTAGGACGAACCCTTTCCGACTTTATCAGGCGATCATCGATCTGATCTTCGACTCCGTCTTTCGCGACTTCAAACGCCTCCTTGTCCTCGCGCTCTAGGGCCTGTTCAATCTCGAACTCTTCTTCAGAAACCTCATCTACCAAACTCGCTTCAATCGTATCTTCATCTTCGCCTTCCTCAAAGGCTCTTTCTAACTCCTCCTGCGACGGTTCATCGAAAAAATCAAGTTCCTTCTTTTCGGGGGTGGGCGCTTCATTCGAAGATATACCATCTCCAATGTCTTCCACCAAAGGCTCTGCCGGTTCTGTTTCTTTGGGCGGCGTTGGTTTTTCCAGATAGACCATGAATATGTCCTTACAAATGGAACATTGGACTTTTGAACCTTTATTCGTTAGAAGGCTGTCATCAAGGTTAAATTTTACTTTACATTTTTCGCACTCAATGATCATGGCTATCCTCCAGTTTGAGATAAGATGCCTTTTTCATTTCAAGACAAAGATATCCTGCAGATATCTGTACCGTTCGTCATGGTCAAGTCCATAGCCTACCAAGAAACCCTTTTCGACCTGAAAACCGCTATAATCGAGAATGACCTCCTCGCTACGCCGTTCCCCTTTATCAATTAAAGCACAGATTCGAATTGATTTTGGTCCTTTCTTTTCAATCCTCTTGATGATCTGATTTAAAGTCAGGCCTGTGTCTACAATGTCCTCTACGATGATGACCGGTTTATTCTTGACATTGATCTCCACATCTTTGGAATATGTAATGGCGCCCTTCGAAACCGTCCCGGATCCATAACTCGACGCCCTAATGAAATCTATCGTTACGGGGATGGTCAATGCCTTCACCAAATCAACGAAGAAAAACACGACGCCGTTTAATATACCAATCAGGATAGGCTCTTCATCGGCGTAATCCGAGGATATCTTTTGGGCAAGCTCGTATACCCTCGACTGGATGGTCTCTTGTGAGATTAGAACTTCTCTATTATTCATTTTTTGATCCTGCAACATTTCACTCCTCGAGTTCTTCTCCCAGCTAGTTGGGAGAAGAGGGGCGGCCCGCCATAAAAAAGGCGGGCTGGATTCGAGGGTTCAAGGATTCAAGTGGTTGTTTTCTGATGATTTCATCAGTGCTTTAAGCAGTTTCCCAATCGCTTGAGGTTTATCCTTTCTTCACTCGAAAATGGGATTTCAAATGGAACTCGCACCTTCAGATAAGATTGTATCTGCATTTCATGTTCAAAGTTCTATCGAGACCTCTATCCGTACACTCGACCCCTCGAATCTTTACCCGCCATCTCTTTGGGCGGGCCTTGGATCCTTGAATCCTTTGGACAGCGATTTCACTCGATTCCATAACTACTTGAGCTCCTAAGCTTCATATATCAACCAACTCTTTTGGAGATGATCCACTCATCGAAACTCCCACAACTCAAGCTGTTGGTACAACAGCCGGAAATAGCCTATTTTCCTTGGGTTCTCCCTGGAATAACCCCATTTTTTAGAAGGTTAACTTGTTACAAATATTAAATTATTAATAGAATGTCAATAATCTTAATATACCAAATTGAATGAATTTTGTTAAAATTTCACAAACTATCACCTTAAGCGAGCGAAAAAGGATCGATTATCCGTCTTTCAATCCCTTGATCACTTGGATTCTCCACCCCTCGAGTAAAAAGCCACGCCTAAAAGGGTCCAAAGTTTGAAAGATCATGTCACCACAGACACAGAGGTCACAGAGAAATGATACGTTATTTTGCTTTTCGCTGAGACGCCGAAAAGCAAAATCCATTCACCTGCGGTGAGTGCGTTAGCTCAAATCGATGCCCAATTCTATAATTGTCTTAACATACGCTTTTTCAACCGCAGCTTCAGCTGCCGAGTGGTTTTTCATAGCCGCTTTCTCAGCGGCGATGAAAAAAGAAATTCTCCTCAGCGCTCTGTGCCTCTAGCAAAGCGGGTGGTTAAATCTTAAACACTCATCTTCCCGCACAGCATAACTTGGGCCATCCTGCGCTGCGGAAAGGTTTATGGGATTAATTAATCCTTTTGACTCTCGTTACTCAATCTCCTTACCCAAAAACGGGAGCTGATCTCCTTTTCTATAGGCGAGAGCAAGACATGATGCGATCAAGTTTTCCTCATCGTCCGTGACACGAATTTCATAGGTGGCGGTTCTCTTTGAACGATGTAACTCTACTGATTCAGCCTTGAGGATGCC
>JAQYVK010000109.1 GCA_030145585.1 Desulfatiglandales bacterium
TTATATCAGATAATGTAGTCTACATTTAAGCTTATATTTATTCAATAAGTTTCAGGGCTTTGCATGAATGAGGCGCGATTAACTTTTATAGTTGATGTCATAAATATGTTTCGATTGCAAGGAGTGTGCGACAGTATAAAATCCCCCCTAGCCCCCCTTTTTCAAAAGGGGGGAAACGCTCACACTCCGGCATTTCTCATTACGGCCTCAGGTGTGCTGATACACCTTCAGGCCGTCATGAGTTCCCCCTTTGGCAAACGACTCGACATGAGCTCGTCGAATGTGGGGGACCGGGGGATTTAATAAAAAGACCAATCGGAACATATTTCTGACAATCACTATAAAACCAGGGCGAGGGGCGACTATGAAAGATTATATTCAGGTGTTTACGACGACGGTGAATAAGGATGATGCCAGAGAAATTGCAAGAGATTTGGTGGAAAATCGACTGGTGGCTTGTGCACAAGTCGTTGGTCCCATAATGAGCACTTACCGCTGGAAGGGAAAGATCGAAGAGGAGGAGGAATGGCTTTGCATCCTGAAAAGCCGGTATGAAAGTTATGAAAAATTAGAAGATAGAATCAAGAGCATTCATCCCTATGAAGAACCGGAGATTTTGGCCTTACCTGTTGTTAAAGGGAGTCGAGGGTATCTGGAATGGATAGACCGGCAGTTGAAAGCCGACCCTGAAAATGAAGGTGCTTGAGGTATTTGATGAACCCCATGCGGAAGCATGGGGTTCATCAGGTGGCACAGTCTGACGTATCTCCATTAAGCTTCAAAACGGCATGTTTCAAAGCAGGCAAGATAACCGAGAGATTCTCCCGGACACCCCGGGGACTACCTGGCAGGTTAATGATCAGACAGGTTCCTCGTACCCCCGCCATAGCCCGGGAGATCATGGCATGGGGTGTCTTCTTAAGGCTTTCCGCCCTCATGGCCTCGGCAAATCCCGGGACTTCGTAATCGAGCACTTCTTCCATGGCTTGGGGCGTCACATCGGTCGGGCTAACACCCGTGCCACCCGAGGTGACGATCAGAGACAAACCGACATTGTCGACCCATTCCTGAAGTGTCTCGATAATCTTCGGTCGGTCGTCCGGAACGATCTCTTGTCGAAGAATGGTGAATCCTTCCCCTTCAAGCATTTCGGCCGCAAGCCTTCCGCTTTCGTCTATTCGTTCTCCCCGGGAGGCCTTATCGCTCAAAGTCAGAACGCCGGCTCCCAGCATATTTTCCATGTAATGCGTTATTCCCCTTTCCGGGTCTCCGCGATGACTTTTTCGGCCAATTGGGCCGGGACTTCTTCGTAACTGGCATGCTCCATCTGAAAGGACCCCCGACCCCCAGATATGGAGTTTAAATCTAAGGCATATTGTAGCACTTCCGACATAGGAGCCTGAGCCATGATGACTTGGTATTTCCCTTTGGTGTCCATGCCCAAGACCCGGCCACGTCTGCCGTTGAGGTCACCCATGACATCTCCCATAGCCTCTTCGGGAACTGTGATTTCCAATTTCATAATGGGCTCGAGGAGGACCGGATTAGATTCCTGCACGGCCTTCTTAAAACACATGCTTGCTGCAATCTTGAAGGCCATTTCAGAAGAGTCCACATCATGAGATTTCCCGTCAAAGAATCGGACTTTCAGATCCACGACCGGATAACCGCCAAGCACACCGCTCTGAATCGCTTCATTTAGCCCTTTTTCAACGGCAGGGACAAAGTTCCGGGGAACATTCATGCCCACGAGGGCCTCTTCAAACTCGAAACCTTGGCCCCTTCCCAAGGGCGATAAGTCGAAATGGACTTCGGCAAATTGGCCCCGGCCGCCCGACTGTTTTTTGTGCCTATAGATGACCCTGTTTACCGTCTTTTTGATGGTCTCCAGGTAAGGTACTTTTATGGGTTTAAGGTTTACCTCAACCCCAAATTTTCGGTTCAATTTTTCACTGGTGGTCTCCAGATGGATCTGCCCGGTCCCGGAAAGGATGATTTCAGAGGTGGCCTGATCCCTTTCCAGCTTTAGGGTAGGGTCCTCTTCTAGGAGTCTGGCAAGGGATGTGAAGACCTTATCTTCGCTCCCTTTCACTTTGGCCCCTACGGCATAGGAGATCACGGACGGGAGTGGTTGGACGGGTTCGAATATGATGGGATCGCTCTCCTGACACAGTGTATCTCCGGTTCCCGTCACCTTCAACTTGGGGATGGCAATAATGTCTCCCGGAATGGCCACTTCTACAGCTTTCTGTTTTTTACCTTCCATAAGAAAAATTTGTCCGAATTTCTCTTTGGTCTTTTTATTGGCGTTGAAAACAGTCGATTCCGCCTTTAGGGAGCCTGAAAGGATCCTCAATAAGCTAAGTTTTCCGGCAAAGGGATCCGCCACAGTCTTGAAAACAATGGACGAAAAAGGGGCTTCGAGGGATGGTGTCCTTTCAGCATCCTCCTCTCCACCGGGCAGCTTCCCTTTAAATCCGTCTCTTTCGGTGGGCGAGGGCAGACCCTGAGCAATCATATTCATGAGTTGGGCCACGCCCATATTCAGGGTTGCTGAGCCGGAAACGATGGGGACGAGTAGTTGTGATTTGATTCCCTTGATGAAGGTTTGTTCTATTTCCGGGGCACTGAGTTCCTCACCCTCGAGGTATTTTTCCATGAGGTTGTCATCCGCTTCAACAATATCCTCTATCATCTTTTCGCGCCACTCCCCAACAGTCTCAGCCATGTCATCCGGTATATCTGAGTCCTCGAATTTCCCGCTTCCGTCACGACTGCAAATATGGGCCTTCATTTTGATTAAATCAACCACCCCCTGGAAATTGTCCTCGGCCCCAATAGGTAAAAAGATCGGTGTCGCTTTTATGTTAAAGTTTTTGGCGATATTCTCCACGACGCTGAAAAAATTAGCCCTTTCCCTGTCCATTTTATTGATGAAGATGATTCGCGGAAGGTTTTGCTCGTCTGCAAAGGCCCAGACCTTTTCTGTCCCTATTTTAACCCCGGCAGTGGCATCCACCACGACGACCACCCCATCTGCGGCCTGAAGTGAAGATCTGGTATCAGAGAGGAAATTGTCATCACCTGGCGTATCTATCAGATTGATCTCATGTTTTTTCCAATTGCAATGGTGAAAGGCCGTGCTGATTGTGATTTTCCTCTTGGTCTCTTCCGGTTCAAAATCAAAATTAGATGTCCCGTCATCTACCCTGCCGAGTCTGTTGGTCGCCTTTCCATTTAAAAGCATGGCTTCTGCTAAAGAGGTTTTTCCTGAACCCACATGGGCCACAATACCAACATTCCTCAATTGTTCACTTTTTCTTTCCATGTTTCATTCCTTTCCAGAGTATAGAATGCCTCGTACTTTGCACGAGGCATTCTGGCTTATTACGGCTTTTCGGCTGAAAGTGCCTTTCAGCAAAACAACGGCTGTTCATTCGAACAGCAGAAGAGGCCCCGACCTCCGGTCAGGGTTTTTCTCGAAGCCGTCTTAAGAATTCGCCAACTTTGATGGGGAAATCAACAGATTGTCTGTTCGGGATTCTCACGGATTTCCCTAAACCCATTGGGGTTTTGCCAAAAAAGGTAAGTGCCTAAAATAAAAAACTTATATCACCCGTTAAACCAAAGTCAAGCCCAGAATGCAGAGACGGATTTTTTCATTGCCAATTGATGGAATTATGTTATTTTGTTTACTTTTTCATAATAAATTGATTAACTTATTGTCGATGTTGATTCCTGAACTCATAGATAAATTTATCGACTATCTCAGATCCAATAGGGGCTATTCCGAGCATACCATCAGAAATTATCAAATTGATTTGAGACAGTTCCAGGAATTTTTACCAGGAGGGGAGGGATCGGGTGAGAAGGCATTGGCTGCGCAGGAGCCGGAATCAGTAGATTTCAGAGTTATCCGGGAGTACCTAGGGCACCTACATGGAGGCTACAAAAAAACGACGATCGCCCGCAAGCTATCTGCCATCCGGTCATTTTTCTATTTCCTCGAAAAAAGGGGGCTGGGAAAGGATAATCCAGCGGCAGACATCCCTACACCGAAATTGGGGAAGTATATTCCCGCATATCTCCCTGTGGATGAAATGTTCAGACTCCTGGATGGCCCGGATCGAGAAAAACCACTCGGTATGCGGGACCTGGCCATACTTGAAGTGCTCTATTCATGTGGGATCCGGGTGAGTGAACTGGCGGGGTTGAACAATTCAAGTATCGATTTCGACCAACGTTTGGTCAAAGTCCTGGGGAAAGGGAATAAAGAGAGGATCGTACCTATCGGGCAATATGCCGTGAGAGCCATAAAAAATTATATGGAAGCCACCTTTTCCCTAAGGAAAAGAACAGGTGGGGACACTCAAGAGAGTCCCCTCTTCATTAATTTTCGAGGAGGCCGTCTTTCTACCCGCAGCATCGCTAGAATGATTAAAAAGTATGAGATCGCACAGGGCCTGATGACCGAAATCACCCCACATGGACTGCGGCATACTTTTGCCACCCACCTCTTGGACGGAGGGGCTGATCTGCGGTCAGTCCAGGAGCTTCTCGGGCATGCGAGTCTCTCTACAACTCAAAAATACACCCATGTAAGCCTGGACAGGCTCATGGCGGTTTATGACAAGTCCCATCCCAGGAAGTAACAGGAAGCCCAATAGGAAACAGGTATCAAAGGATAGGCAAAAATGAAAACCACGGATATAATTCGCGCAACCACCATTTTATCTGTCAGGAAGGATAAAAGAGCGGTCATAGCGGGTGATGGCCAAGTGAGTCTCGGCGAAACCATCATGAAGCATAAGGCCGTTAAGGTTCGCTTCATGTATAAAAGAAAGATCCTGGCAGGCTTTGCAGGGGCGGTGGCCGATGCGTTCAACCTCTTCGAAAGATTAGAAGCGAAACTGGAAGGGTTCAACGGAAATCTGCCCCGGGCTGCTGTTGACTTGGCAAAAGACTGGAGAACGGACAAGATCCTCCGAAGACTCGAAGCGCTGCTCCTTGCAATGGATGAGGAACATACGCTGATTATCTCCGGTACCGGGGATGTTATCGAACCTGATGAATCGGTGGCTGCCATAGGCTCGGGCGGTCCTTATGCCCTTGCAGCGGCCCGGGCATTGACGGCACATTCTGATCTGGATGCCCCTACTATCGCCAGGGAAGCCCTAAAAATAACCGCTTCAATCTGTCTCTACACCAATGACCAGATCGTGGTGCATGAGCTTGGAGAGAGTGAGAACAAATGAAAATGGATGTCACAAAGATCGATCACTTCATGAAAGTCTTAAAGCCAAAGGAGATTGTCTCTGAACTCGATAAATATATCATCGGCCAAGATCAGGCCAAGCGTTCCGTGGCTATTGCCTTGCGAAACCGGTGGAGGCGGCAACAGGTACCACCCGATCTCAGGGATGAAATCGCGCCTAAAAATATCATCATGATCGGTCCCACGGGGGTCGGAAAAACAGAGATTGCCCGGCGTCTGGCCAGACTTGCAAAATCTCCTTTTCTTAAAATAGAGGCGACGAAATTTACAGAGGTGGGGTATGTGGGTCGCGATGTTGAATCCATGATACGAGACCTGACGGAACTGGCGACCAACATGGCAAAAAAAGAGGCCCAAGAAGAGGTCAAGACAAAGGCCCGAGAGCTGGCTGAGGAAAGGCTGCTGGATATTTTACTCCCAAAGAAAAGAGAAGAAATCCGGGAGGAGGAGAAAGGGGATAGGGAAAAGGTCCTTGAGGTGGTCAAGGCAGACAAGACAGAAATCGATTCGACCAGAGACAAATTGAGGCGATTGCTAAGGGGTGGAAAACTGGATTCTCGTTATGTTGAGCTGGAGACGGCAAACAGGAATATGCCCATGATTGAGGTTTTTTCCAACGCCGGCATTGAAGAGATGGAATTCAACATTAAAGAAGTCTTTGGAAATATGTTTCCTACGAAGAAAAAAAAGAGGCGAGTCAAGATTCCGGAGGCCATGGAGGTCATCATTCAGGAAGAGTCACAGAAGCTTATTGATATGGAGAAGGTGATCGAAGATGCAATCCGGATGACGGAGCAGAACGGGATTATATTCCTGGACGAACTGGATAAAGTCGCAGGCTCCGAATCAAGGCACGGGCCGGATGTATCCAGGGAAGGTGTCCAACGGGACCTCCTTCCCATAGTGGAGGGCTCCACCGTCGCCACCAAGTACGGGATGGTTAAAACAGACCATATCCTGTTTATTGCAGCCGGTGCATTTAATGTAAGCAAACCATCGGATCTGTTGCCGGAGCTCCAAGGGAGGTTTCCCATCAGGGTAGAATTGAGTTCACTGTCCCAGGAAGATTTTGTTCGAATTTTGACGGAGCCCAAGAATGCCCTCATCACCCAGTATAGGGCACTCCTATACACTGAGGGGGTTGAGCTTGAATTCGAAGAATCTGCTATTGATGAGATTGCGCGCATCGCCAGCGATGTCAATGAGCGCATGGAGAATATTGGAGCCAGAAGGCTCCATACGGTCATGGAAAAACTGCTGGACGAAATATCCTTTGATGCCCCGGATATGAAGGAAAAAAAGGTCGATATCGACCGGCACTATGTGTCGGAAAAGCTAAAGGATATTTTCGAAGACGAAAACCTGAGCAGGTATATTTTGTGAGATTTGTCAAATGACAATTGATCAGACAGATAGAGCCAAGGTCCTTATTGAGGCCCTTCCCTATATTAGGCGGTTTAACAATGCCATCATCGTCGTAAAATATGGTGGGCACGCCATGGTCGATGAAACGCTGAAAAAGAATTTTGCTTTGGACATCATTCTCATGAAGTATGTGGGGCTGAATCCTATCGTCGTGCATGGTGGGGGTCCCCAGATCGGCGAGGTCTTGAAAAAGCTGTCCATTGAGTCGGAGTTCGTCGATGGCATGCGGGTGACTGATCAACAGACCATGGATGTGGTAGAGATGGTTTTAGTGGGGAGGGTCAACAAAGAGATCGTAGCCTTGATCAATCAGAATGGCGGCCGCTCCGTAGGTCTTTCAGGAAAAGACGGGCAGCTCATCACCGCAAAAAAAATGAGATACCTCAAGAATGGCTCTGCCGATCAACCTCCGGAGATCATCGATATGGGGATGGTGGGGGAAATCGTTGCCATCGACAACCGGATTCTTATGAGTCTTATGGATGGCCGGTTTATTCCGGTTATCGCCCCAGTGGGCGCCGGGAATGAAGGGGAGACATATAATATCAATGCGGATCTGGTAGCGGGGCATATCGCTGCTTCCCTGAAGGCCAGAAAAATGATCCTCCTTACAGATACGGAAGGGGTCCTGGACAAGGAAGGGAAATTGCTCTCTTCCATCAAGATAGAAAAGGTCCAGGAATTGATTCAGGATGAAACGATCAAGGGCGGCATGATACCCAAGGTAAACTGCTGTCTTGAGGCGATGAGCGGTGGGGTAAAAAAGGCCCACATTATTGATGGGCGAAAGGAACATGCTATTTTGCTGGAAATTTTTTCCAAAGGTGGCATAGGGACAGAAATTATACATGAATGATAGCGCGGTATAAAGGGGGTTCATGAATGAATGGACAGATGAAAGAGACACAGGCCCTTGCAGACAAGGTCATGTTTCAAACATATGCCAGATTTCCTATTACACTGGTTCGGGGAGAAGGCTGCCGCGTCTGGGATGAGGATGGGAAGGAATACCTTGATTTTGTAGGCGGTATCGCGGTCTGTGCTCTAGGACATAGCTCTCCCCTGGTCACCGAGGCTTTGGAGGCTCAGTCCAAAGAACTGGTCCACGTCTCAAACCTCTACTACACAAAACCGCAGATCGAGCTGGCCCGGCTCTTGGTGGAAAACTCCTTTGCCGACCGGGTCTTTTTCTGTAACAGCGGGGCAGAGGCGAACGAAGCGGCTATAAAACTTGCCAGGCGTTACTCAAAGGAGAAACACGGGGAGGGAAGACATACGATCATTTCCATGAAGGGATCTTTCCATGGTAGAACCATGGCCACCCTTTCGGCAACAGGGCAGGACAAAATACAAATAGGCTATGACCCATTGTTGACGGGTTTTAAATTTGTCCCGTTCAATGATCTTACAGGCCTGGAGAAAGCGGTGGATGATACTGTATGCGCTGTGATACTTGAACCTATTCAAGGAGAGGGTGGCGTTGTTTACCCCCAGGAGGGATATCTGCAGGGGGTTAAAAAAATCTGTGATGAGAAGGATTTACTCCTCATTTTTGATGAGGTCCAGGCGGGCATGGGGCGCACGGGAAAACTCTTCGCCCACGAACACTTTGGGGTTGCACCCCACATCATGACCCTGGCTAAAGCCTTGGGAAACGGGCTTCCCATCGGTGCCATGCTTTCAATCGAAGATCTCAGCAGTGCCTTTGGGCCGGGGAGTCATGCCACCACCTTTGGGGGAACCCCCCTCGTGACTGCCGTTGCGAGTACGGTGTTAAAGAGTATCCTGGACGATGGCTGGCTCAACCATTGTGCGCAGATGGGGGCATATCTCAAGGGGAGGTTAGAGGGATTCAGGGAGAAATATGATTTCATAAAGGATGTGAGAGGTCTCGGTCTCATCATCGGTGCCGAGCTTGACCGGGCGGGGGCCCCCGTGGTCAAAGCTTGTATGGAAAAGGGGTTCTTGATCAACTGCGCTCAGGACAATGTCCTTCGTTTTCTTCCACCGCTTATTGTTGGGAAAGAGGAGATTGATCATCTTTTGGAGACCCTCGATGAGATATTTGAGCATTTCCCGGCGGACAATGGATAGGGTCACGGTGAACAAAAGTTTTGTAGGATGACGGGAACAGGGTTCCATGGCGACAAAGAAATCAAAGTCAAACAAAGAAAACCTCATGGACAACAAGGTATGGGGAGGCCGTTTCAGGGAGGGGACGGATGAGATCGTCGATCGCTTTAACGCCTCCATCGCCTTTGACCGAAACCTTTATTCCCAGGACATAGCGGGCAGCATAGCCTATTGTCGGATGCTGGCGAAACAAGAGATCATGAGCCAGGAAGAGGCCAAGCAGATAATCGATGCCCTCACCGAGATCAAGGGAGAGATGGACAGGGGTGAATTCTCCTTTGATGAAGCGAGTGAAGATATCCACGGTGCTGTTGAGAAGGCCCTTGTAGGGAAGGTCGGAAGTCTTGGGGAAAAGCTTCACACAGGGCGCAGCCGGAATGACCAGGTCTCCCTGGATGTGCGTTTGTATGTCAGAGAGGCCATTGGCCGGATGATTGCGCTGATTAAGGATATGCAAAGGGCATTGATCGGCCTTGCTGAAGGTAATCTGGATTTGATTCTTCCCGGCTACACCCATCTGCAACGGGCTCAACCTGTTCTCCTGTCTCATCACTTGCTGGCTTACAATGAGATGCTCAAGAGAGACCGGCAGCGGTTTCAGGAAAATCTTAAGCGGGTGAACATCATGCCTTTGGGCAGCGCTGCCCTCGCAGGGTCCACCTTTGATCTGGACCGGGCCATGGTGGCCAAAGAACTCGGATTCGACGAGATTACAAAGAACAGTATGGATGCAGTCAGTGATCGGGATTTTGTGTTGGAGTTCCTCTTCGCGTCCTCCGCACTGATGATGCATATGAGCCGAATGAGCGAGGAAATGGTGATTTGGTCCAGCCAGGAGTTCGGGTTTATCAACCTCCCTGATGCCCTATGTACAGGCAGTAGTATCATGCCCCAAAAGAAGAATCCGGACCTGCCGGAACTCGTAAGAGGAAAAACAGGCCGAATTTATGGACACCTGATTGCCCTTTTAACCACCATGAAGGGGCTTCCCCTGACTTACAACAAGGATATGCAGGAAGATAAGGAAGCGCTATTTGATACGGTAGATACAGTTGAGCTTTGTTTGACGGTGATGACCCGCCTATTCGAAGAGATTTCTTTCGACGGAGAGAGGATGAGGGAAGCGGTTAAAAAGGGGTATCTGGCAGCAACAGACCTGGCTGATTATCTGGTTGGAAAAGGGGTGACCTTTCGGCAGGCCCACGAGAAGGTCGGGAAAATAGTCCTTTATGCCATGGACGAAAAAAAGGAATTGGACCAGCTTAATTTAGAAGAGCTGAAGACCTTTGACGAACAAATGGAGAAGGACGTATACGAGTGGTTGGATCCTGCTCTCTGCATAAAAAGAAGGGAGATCCATGGGGGTACTGGGCCTAAGGGGGTAAAAAAGCGTCTAAAAGAGGCCAAGAGGGAGATCGAAACTTGAATGTTGTCCGCTTAGTTTTGGGTTCTCTCCTCATGGGAAGCCTATTGATAACCCCGGCATGCGGTAAGAAAGGCCCGCCTTATATCCCAAAGAAGCCTGTTACTGCAAAGGTCGTGGATCTGAAAGCGGAACGGAGCGGGAATGATATTGTATTGGAAGGGAACATTGGCGGTCTCGGCGAACCCGGGAAGGAGAAACAGTTCACAGGGTTGAGGGTGTATTTTGCACAATATCCCCTGAAAGACCCTCCCTGTGCCGACTGTCCGATCGAATACAAGGACCATTATGATCTCGGATCTGAGGTCATCAAAGGGGAAAGGTTTTTATATAGACTGAAGGATAGACCAAAAGACCAGATCTATTTCTTTAGAATGAATATCATCGGCCCGGAAGGAAACCTAGGCCCGCCTTCAAACCAGGTTCAGGTGAAATAAAGGTTCAAGGTAAATAAAAGAAAGGTACAAGGTACAAGGTATAGGGTATACGGGAATGGTAAAAGGTTTAGGGTCCAAGGTGTACGATTTTCCGTTCACCGTTTACCATTTACAATAGGAAGCTCATGCATCATTTTAATTACAAAGAGAAAGACTTATACTGTGAAGAGGTCCAGGTTGCCGAGATAGCCGATGCTGTCGGGACGCCGTTTTATCTCTATTCCCATGCCACGCTGCTTCAGCACTTCAAGGCCTTTACCGATGCATTCCAGGACATCAGGCACTTGATCTGTTTTTCCATGAAATCCAACTCCAATCTCTCCGTTCTGAAGCTCTTTGCCCAGGAAGGAGGGGGCGTAGACATCGTCTCTGGAGGGGAACTTTTTCGCGCCCTTCGCGCGGGTGTTGACCCTCAAAAGATCGTCTATTCTGGGGTGGGGAAAAAGGTTGAAGATCTTGAATACGCCCTCCGGTCCGATATCCTCATGTTCAATGTGGAATCCTCTCAAGAGATCCTGGCCCTGAATGGGGTGGCTGAAAGGATGAAGAAAAAGGCTACGATCGCCATCCGGATCAATCCGGACATAGATCCGTTAACACATCCCTATGTGTCAACGGGCCTCAAGGAAAACAAATTTGGCATCGATATCAAAAGGTCCTTTGAAGAATACACCATGGCAGCAGAGCTCCCTTATTTAAGGGTCTCGGGGATATCCTGCCATATCGGATCCCAGCTTACTCAACTCAGCCCTTTTGTGGACGCCCTTAAAAAGTTAAAGGAGCATATAAAGAGACTGGAAGGTGCGGGTATTGGAATCGATTTTTTAGATCTGGGAGGTGGACTGGGCATTACGTATGATAGGGAAGAGCCCCCCCATCCCAAAGAATATGCCTCGGCCATAAAAAAGGAATTGGATATGCGGGATCTGACCCTAATATTAGAGCCGGGCAGGGTCATCGTTGGGAACGCCGGAATTTTAGTTGCCAAGGTCCTATACACCAAGGCCTCACCGGAAAAAAGATTTATAATCGTTGACGCGGCTATGAATGATCTGATGCGTCCGAGTCTTTACGGTTCCTTCCATGGCATTGAACCCGTCAGAATGAGGGACCGGGAAAGTGTCAAAGCGGACATTGTTGGACCCATTTGCGAATCGAGTGATTTCCTCGCAAAAGATAGGGATTTGGACGCCTTTGAACCTGGAGAATTGATGGCGGTTATGAGCTCAGGGGCCTATGGATTCAGCATGTCTTCTAATTATAATTCAAGACCTCGCGTCGCGGAAGTCATGGTAAAAGGTGCTCAATATTTTACCATTCGGGCGAGGGAGACCTATGAAGACATGATCCAAGGGGAGGTGATTCCGGACTTCTTGTCCCAATAAGGCTTCATCCCCTCCGGCTGACTGTAAGAAATTAAGCATCTACAGTCAGCTTGGGAGGGGGTGAAGAAGGGACAATAGGGGTGCGAAAGGTGGATTGAGAAAAAATGGAAGCGATAGAGTTCTGGAAAATGAATGGAAGCGGCAACGACTTTATCCTGATAGACAACAGGGAAGGGGTTGTGGCTGAAGGGGATAAAAGCCGATTGGTCCAAAGGGTTTGCAGGCGGAGAGAATCGGCAGGAGCCGACGGACTCATCTTCCTGACCAATTCAGATAGATATGACTTCGGCTGGCAGTATTTTAACGCTGACGGTGGGGAAGTAGATATGTGCGGC
Source organism: Desulfatiglandales bacterium (assembly GCA_030145585.1). Classification (GTDB taxonomy): domain Bacteria; phylum Desulfobacterota; class DSM-4660; order Desulfatiglandales; family HGW-15; genus JAQYVK01. The sequence goes on from JAQYVK010000109.1 coordinate 12,414, forward strand.
AACGGTACTCGATGTATTGCACGTTTTGCGTACTTGAAGGGGATTGCCGGGACAAAGATGACTTTTGAGACCCTTACAGGGCCTGTTTCTGCCGAAGTGATGGGCAGGGTGGTAAAGGTTTTGATGCCGGACCCTTCAAACCTTCAATTGGATATTGATTTACCCCGAGAACAAGAGTGGCTTACGGTGGATTCAGTCAACACCGGCGTCCCACATGTGGTCGTCCAGGTTGAAAATCTTGAGGATCATCCTGTGGTTGATCAGGGGCGGTCCATTCGTTATGATCCCCTTTTCTCACCTGAAGGCACAAATGCGAATTTTGTCAAAGTGCATGGGCTCGATTTGGTAGAGAGCAGGGCTTACGAAAGGGGGGTGGAAGATGAAACCCTCGCCTGCGGCACCGGGGCTATCGCTTCAGCCCTCGTAGCCTCTGCCAGAGGGATGGTCGCTTCACCAGTCAGGGTCAAAACCAGAGGGGGGGAGGAACTTAAAATCCACTTCGGAAAAGAAGGAGACCGATTCAAAGAGATCTGGCTCGAAGGTGGCACCTCCATTGTTTACCATGCAGAATTACAAGAGGAGGCCGTTTAGCCTGGAAGCATGAAGGATGCTGGTGGGAAACAGACTTCAAATCCGGTAGAGGAATTTCCGATAAAGTTAAGGAGGTTGTGATGTTTAAAGGATCCATAGTGGCCATTGTCACGCCTTTCAAAGGTGGTAAAGTGGATGAGGATGGCTATCGTGACCTGATCGAATTTCAGATCAGTAATGGCACGGGGGCCATTGTGCCATGCGGAACAACCGGGGAATCAGCCACCCTGAGTATAGAAGAGCATATCCGGGTGATCGATATTGCCTTGGAGGCAGTAAACGGGAGGGTCCCGGTCATCGCCGGAGCAGGGGGGAACAGCACCAAGGAGGCGATTCAATTATCGAAGCACGCAAAGGAGGCGGGCGCTGACGCTACGCTCCAGGTGACGCCTTATTATAACAAACCCACCCAGGAGGGTCTGTATCAACACTACAAGGCGATAGCCGAAGCGGTCCCTCTGCCACAAGTCCTTTATAATGTCCCCGGAAGGACCAGTGTCAATATGTTACCCGAGACCGTGGCACGACTGGCGGAATTGCAAGAGGTGGTGGCTATAAAAGAGGCCTCCGGAAGCCTTGGCCAAATGGCAGAAATTCTAAACCTTGCCGGAGATAAGATCACACTTCTTTCAGGAGACGACAACGTGACGTTGCCGGTACTGGCTTTAGGTGGGAAAGGTGTGATTTCGGTCATCGCCAATATCGTGCCTAAAGATTCTGCCGACATGATTCAGGCCTGGGAGGGCGGCGATGTCACAAAGGCGAGAGAACTCTTTTACAAATTATTGCCATTGTCCAAAGCCATGTTTTTTGAAACCAACCCAATCCCCGTGAAGACCTCACTGGGTCTTATGGGTAAGATAAATGATGAGATGAGGCTTCCTTTAGTCCCGATGTCTTCGAGCAATCGTGAAAGATTGATCAAAGCCCTTAAAGATTACGACCTCATATAGCATGCGGGAGAATTCCCGTGAGGAGAAGCCCCCCCACCCAAACCCTCCCCCTCGAGGGGGAGGTGCTGACTGTAGATGCTTAATTCCTTACAGTCAGCCGGGTGGGGGTGAAAGATGGATGAAATACTAGCATTCGGAATAACCGCGTAAGAGGAATCCCTATGATAAAGGCCATTGTTGCCGGCGCCGCCGGTCGAATGGGAGGCAGGATCATTCATATGATCCGCCAAAGTCAGGAGGTTACCCTGGCTGCTGCTTTTGAACGTCCTGACCATCCTCATGTGAACCAGGATGCGGGACAAGTCGCCGGACTCGGAAAAATAGGGGTCACCATATCCAAATCTCTGAAAGAAGTCATTGAACCGGGTGAGGTTCTAATAGATTTTACAACACCTGAGTCAACCCTGGAAAATATGAGATTGGCCGCTTCTCACGACGTTTCCATGGTCGTCGGCACAACGGGAATCACAGGTGACAATCTCAAAGAAGTGACGAATCTGGCAAAGCGCATTCGGTGTGTCATGGCTCCCAATATGAGTGTCGGTGTGAACGTCATGTTTCGAATTGCCGAAGAGATGGCCAAAATCCTTGGTGACGATTATGATATGGAAATCCTGGAGGTTCACCACAGGCTAAAAAAGGATGCCCCGAGTGGGACGGCCCTTCGCCTGGCCCAGATATTGGCATCCGCTGTTGATCGTGATCTCGATAAGGTGGCCGTGTATGAAAGAAAGGGCTTGATCGGGGAAAGGTCGGACGAGGAGATCGGCATTCAGACCTGGCGGGCCGGTGATGTGGCAGGTGAACACACAGTGATGTTTGGAGGGACAGGTGAGAGGTTGGAGCTGATCCACAGGGCTCACAACCGGGATAATTTCGCACGGGGGGCGCTCAGGGCTACCGCATGGGTTGTCAAACAGCCTGTGGGTTTATATGATATGCAGGATGTGTTGGGATTAAAATGAACCAAAGACAATTTTTATGGGTTGTTGGAAATAGAAAAGAAAAATCGCAGAACAAATGAAGTGGTGTAAGGTATACGGTGCACGGTATATGGAATACGATAATAAAGTTTTAAGCTGACGGCTGATAGCTGGTTAATTTGAACGAGGATCTTATGGGTTTTTTAGAACAAGCAGAAAGGTTAAGGCGTCTTCCACCCTATCTTTTCAAAGAGATAGATAGACAGAAGGCGGAAGTTAGGGATAGAGGTGTAGATATTATAGATCTCGGTGTCGGTGATCCCGATTTGCCCACACCGACCCACATTATAGAAGCAATGAAAGTGGCGGCCGAGGATGCGGCAAACCACCAATACCCCTCGTACTCAGGGATGAACGATTTTAAATATGCGGTCGCTGAATGGTATGAAGAAAGATTTGGCGTGGAAGTGGAACCGGAAAAGGAGGTTGTTTCCTTGATAGGCAGCAAGGAAGGGATCGCTCACCTTCCCCTGGCTTTTATCAACCCGGGTGACGTGTCCCTGGTCCCGACCCCTGCATATCCGGTCTACCATACGGCCACACTTTTTGCCGGAGGCGAATCCTATTTTATGCCACTCCTAGAGGAAAACGGCTTCCTGCCGGATCTTGACGCTATACCGGAGGAAAAGGCCCGGAAAGCCAAGTTGATGTTTATAAACTACCCCAATAACCCAACAGCCGCTGTGGCCGATCAGGTATTTTTTAATACAGTCGTAGCATTTGCCAAAAAAAACGGGGTTCTGGTTTGCCACGATGCAGCATACACGGAGATGGGATTCAACGGATACAGGCCACCCAGTTTTATGGAAGCGGAAGGAGCCAAAGATGTGGGTATCGAATTTCACTCCCTTTCCAAGACCTACAACATGACCGGATGGCGGATCGGTTTTGCCGTCGGTAACGAAGATGCGATAGCCGGGCTTGGTACCATAAAGAGCAACATTGATTCCGGCGTGTTTCAGGCGATTCAGATCGCAGGCATTAAGGCCATCCGCGCCGACCAGGCCTGCGTCGGGGAAAATATGGAGATCTATACGCGCCGACGGAACCTGATGGTCGAAGGTTTGAGGAATGCGGGCTTCGCTTTGGATGAACCGAAGGCAACTTTCTATATGTGGGTCAGGGTTCCCGAAGGGTTCACGTCCGCACAATTGGCGAGCCGCTTGCTGGAGAAAGGGGTGGTGGTTACTCCCGGAAATGGTTTTGGAGAACCTGGTGAGGGCTATTTCCGCATTGCGCTTTGCCAGAAGAGAGATCGGCTCGCGGAAGCGATTGACAGAATCAAGGCCTTGGCTCTATAGAATACGGGTTTCTTAAGTGATGCCTTGCACCTTCAGCAGAGCTGTAGGTACGAACGATACTATGGGGGAGAGAGGGTTTATTTTTTCTCTCACCCGCTCCCGTTGGTCGCTCGAGCACACCGCCCCCGGCTCGGGGGCCGGACACGGAGAAATAATTATTTTTGGTCTGATTCGTTGAGAGGACGAATCAGACCAACCAACAGTCCCTTACGGGACCTAGGGCCTAGTCCAGATCCAATTGAATTGTTAAAAAGATATTGAGTCCCCGCGCAAGCGGGATGGCAAATTAATCTGAATTCCCCTCTCAGGAATTCAGATCAAATAGACTCTGGGTGCTCTGCGAGCTCTGTGAGAGGTAAAAAGACCCTTTTAGGGAAGTTTGTTAATTCCATGACCTCCGTTTATATTGGGATCGGTTCAAACCTGGGTGACAGGCAAAGAAATTGTCTTGAGGCTGTCGAACGGATGGGGAAGATGCCCGACTGCCGAATCACCGGGCGTTCAGATTGGTATTTGACAAAGCCTGTGGGTGTTGAGGACCAGGATTGGTTTGTGAATGGGGTCGCATCCTTGACCACAGAGATCTCCCCACAAGTCTTATTGCGTCGAGTCATGGATATTGAAGCGGATATGGGCCGAGTGAGAAGAGAACGGTGGGGCCCCAGGATTATCGATCTCGATATCCTGCTTTTCGGCCAGGAGATCATTCATGAAGAGAACCTAAAGGTTCCGCACCCTCTTATGCATCTAAGGCGATTTGTCCTCGAACCTTTAGCCGAACTTGTGCCTGACCTGATCCATCCAAGCCTGGGACTGTCCATGATGGAGCTGCTCAGAAGGCTCCCTGATGATGGTCAGGTCGTGACATTGATGAAGGAACAGTAGATGCTCAAAATCATCATTTATGTAGTTCTCGCCTATTTTGTGTACCGTATTTTTAAAGGCCTCTTTAGTAATAACAAGGGCATTGAAAAGGCGGGAAGCGGTGGTGTCATCGATGAAATGGTCCAAGACCCCATCTGCAAAACCTATATCCCACGTAGGGATGCCCAAAAGAGGGCGATTGGTGGGAATGATTATTTTTTTTGTAGCAACGAGTGTGCCTCAAAATTTGAAATAGAAAATAAAAAAGAGGAGAGCAACTGACCCAGGCACGGGAAAAGGGTATTGCTAAAGTTAGAAGGTTCGAAAATGGGGAGGAGATACAAAAGCAAGAGGATTCAAGGGGCCAAGGGTTCAAGGATCCGAGTGAACTGAAAAGGCCCTTCAAAGCGGTTTGAATCAGGAACACAGAATTTGCTATATGGAATACTGGTAGGAATCAAGGGACGAGGGGCCGTGTACTCACAAAAAGAACCATAGAATATTGAAGGGAAGAGAAAACTTTTTCATTTATTGTTCTTTGATCTGAATTCGATATTCGGTTCATACTCGCCGGTAGTGTGGCGGGTAATGTTCACTTGACCCCTTGAATCCTCGAATCCTTGAATCCATTCTCTCAATTTATTGAGAGAATAAAAACTGGAAGGAGATCCAATGAAATTTTTTATAGACACGGCAAATATTGAAGAGATAAAGAAGGCCAATGATCTTGGGTTGCTGGACGGTGTCACCACAAATCCCACTCTGGTTTCCCGGGAGGGGCGAGAGTTTAAAGAGTTGATCAAAGAGATATGCAGTATCGTGGAGGGTCCGGTTAACGCGGAAGTTGTGAGCACGGATGCAGAAGGAATGCTGCAAGAAGCAAGAGAGCTTGTTACAATTGCTGACAACATCGTGGTCAAGATCCCTTTGATCAAAGAGGGGTTAAGAGCGGTCAAGACTCTGTCCGGGGAAGGTATCAGAACCAACGTTACCCTCTGTTTCTCCCCCATCCAGGCCTTGATGGCCGCCAAGGCAGGGGCATCCTATATAAGCCCCTTTGTTGGAAGGTTGGATGATATCAGTCACACAGGGATGGATCTGGTCGAACAGATCGTCACGATCTACGATAATTATGGATTTCATACGGAAGTTATTGTTGCCAGTATCCGGAACCCCGTTCATGTCCTCGATGCTGCTCTTATGGGCGCAGATATTTCCACAGTTCCCTACAAAGTTATGGAGCAGTTGATTAAACACCCCTTGACGAATATCGGGCTTGAGAGTTTTCTGGCAGATTGGAAAAAGATGGGCTAGAGATGTATTTGAAAAAGCGAATCCCCTGATTGAGCGAAAGTTGAGGATGCCCCAGGTCCGAGGCGTCCAAGGGCGAATGCCGTATGCTGCTGCGAAGCAGCAGCCATCTACATGCGAGCTTTGGCATGCGCTTGTGTACAACAAGCGCCGGAGATAGGGTACCCTGCTGTTCGTAAGAACAGCCGCTTTCCCGGAGGTTCACCTACCTTGTAGGCGTAGACAAAAATGGAGAAAATAAAGAACTTTTATTACTCATAATTACGGTGGATACGAATTAGACATAAAAAACGGTGAAAAGATTTTGATTTGTTTTTATCATAACACTTCTCGATTTAGTTTACGATCAATTAGGGTGATGCTCCCCTTTGTCTTTAGTGCGGCGATTTTATTATTCCTATCGAAACCCGCTTCCGCTGATATCTATCGATACCAGGATGAGCAGGGGGTCTGGCATTTTACAAACGTCAAGAGCGACAAGCGATACAAGCTGTACTTCAGGTCTTCTGCTAGGGAGCCGACCGAATACATAAAGGAATATGAGGGGCTCATACAACAGGCCTCAAAAAAATTCAGTGTAGATCCCTACCTGGTCAAGGCTGTCATAAAGGCCGAATCCGACTTTGACTACCAGGCGGTTTCCACTAAAGGTGCTCAGGGGCTCATGCAATTGATGCCGGAAACCGCTGATGACATGGAAGTAGCGGACCCTTTCAACCCGGAAGAGAATATTTTAGGAGGAACACGCTATCTTGGTCTCTTGCTGGAGCGCTACAAAAACGATAAAAATTTAGCCCTTGCAGCCTACAATGCGGGTCCTGAAAGGGTGGAGGAGTATAAGGGGATCCCTCCCTTTACTGAAACAAGAGAGTTTATTAAACGGGTACTAAATTATTATCAAGCGTACCAGAACGGTACGAAATGAAAGCGTTCTTTATAGTCGACAGTGAAATCTGAACAGGTCTCCGGCCAATCCATAGAGGAAGCTGGAGGTGGAGGATGCATGGAGCAAGACTCTCGGAAAGAGGTGATATCCAATTTACCAAATACACTGAGCCTCTTTCGGATGGTGTGTATTCCTGTCGTGGTTGTCTGTCTCACCTTTCAGGGAAGATGGGGAAGTTTCCTGGCCGCCCTGTTTTTGGGCATGGCCTTTATAACGGATATTCTTGATGGCTTCTATGCCCGGAAGTATGAGGCCGTGACGGTATTGGGTAAATTCCTCGATCCCCTGGCAGATAAAATCCTTGTCTCTTCCACGTTGATTATGCTCATGGCCCTTGATCGAATTCCTGCTTGGGTTGTGATTCTTATCATCGCCCGGGAATTGGCAATCACAGGTCTGAGGAGCATCGCCGTTAGTGAGGGGGTGGTTATACAGGCCAGCTCTCTGGGAAAATACAAGACTATTTTTCAGTCGGTTGCCACCTTAGGCCTCTGTCTTCATTATGAATATTTCAAAATAGATTTCCATGTGGTGGGGATGCTTTTTCTTTGGGTTGCTTTGATTTTGACACTATGGTCCGGGTGGGCCTATCTTCGACAGTTTAATAGGGTATTTTTCCCCTCGAGGTAATTAATTAAAAGGCATAAAGCACAGGGGTCATGGCTATTCGAGGTGCCTTTTTTCCCCTGCGCCTGCCGGTTGTGAAAAGTAGCCTTTACAACCGGCCGCCCTATGCCCTTTTTTTATTTGACAAACCATTTTCAAACCATAGAATAGGTTCCGTGCGGGAATAGCTCAGCTGGTAGAGCTCCACGTTGCCAACGTGGTTGTCGCGGGTTCGAGTCCCGTTTCCCGCTCCAATTGTCTGATTACAGTGCTCCGGCACTTTACCATTCTTTTGGGCGGCATAGCCAAGTGGCTAAGGCAGCGGTCTGCAAAACCGTTATTCACCAGTTCGAATCTGGTTGCCGCCTCCAGTAATATCAAAGGGTTAGCCTTTAGGGCTAACCCTTTTTGCTTCTATGGAAAAAGTCGGGATCAGTCAGATTTGACCCCCAAAATGATATTATAAATAAGCTTTCATTTCATTCTTGATGATCACACCATTTAATGTGGGATCTTTCTAAAATTGACAGAAAACCGCGTTTCACCTATATTGCTTTAAATCACTAAAAATCCTGTGAATTTCCTTTCAGTTTGCCCTTGTCTGGGCTATGGGCTTTAACAAAGGTAGGGATAAACATGTCGGGTTTGCATTGAAAAAAGAAGTGTAGTGAAAGCAAAATACTTTTACGGCTACAACATCGTGGCGGCCAGTTTCGTCATCCAGGGAATGAGCATCGGCTCATTGGTCACCTATGGCGTCTTCTTCAAAGAGTTCCAGAGTGAGTTCGGGTGGTCTCGGACAATGATATCGGGTGCTTCGGCGTTGAACTACTTAATCACGGGTTTAGGTGGAATCCTTGTTGGTAGGCTTAACGACAAGATTGGTCCGAAGATGGTCATCACAACGACAGGTATTTTTCTTGGGCTTGCGTTCCTGCTAATGTCTTTCCTACAGGAGCCATGGCAGCTTTACTTGATCTACGGCGTATTGGCAGGTATCGGCATCAGCACGACTGACATCATCACTCTATCCACAGTGGCGCGGTGGTTCATAAAGCGCCGGGGCATGATTTCTGGGATTGTTAAGGTTGGCACAGGGTTTGGCCAACTCGTAATGCCATTGATTGCGGTAGCTCTCATCTCAGCTTACGGTTGGCGACACTCCTACCTCTATATGGCGGCCGCCAACCTTGCGATAATCTTAGTGGCAGCCCAGGTATTGCGCCGTGACCCACAGGGAATGGGACTACTCCCCAATGGTGACAGCCATGAGAACTTAGCAGCATCAGAGAGAACTGCGGAATCGGGCGTGACGCTGAGTGCGGCCTTGGAGATGAAGCAGTTCTGGATTATCTGTATGGCTTGGTTCACCGTTTTTTTCTGCCTCCTTACAATTATAGTACATATCGTACCACACGCCAGGGACCTAGGCCTGTCACCTGCAACAGCAGCTGGAGTCCTCTCGACGATTGGTGGCGTAAGCATGTTAGGCCGGATTGTAATGGGCACGGCGAATGACAGGATTGGTGGGAAAGGCTCATTGATTCTCTGTTACATTGTGTTGCTCTGTGGACTCATTTGGTTGCAGGTTGCAAGCAATGTGTGGATGCTATTCCTGTTTGCGGCGATTTACGGCTTTGTTCACGGCGCCTTCTTTACGGTCCTGTCTCCTACCGTAGCCGAGTTTTTCGGGACCTTATCACATGGGGTGCTATTCGGTATCATCCTATTTAGCGGAACGGTAGGCGGTTCTGTTGGCCCACTTATAGCAGGTCGTATCTTTGACACGACTGGAAGCTATCAGATCGCATTTATCGTGCTTACTGGCATGGCCGCAATAGGCTTAGCTCTGATTACCTTGCTGAAGCCGCTGCAGAAGTCTGACTCCTAACAGGCTGTTTTTTGTGGGTTTTTAGATCGATGAGGCAAACCACATTGACAACCTCTCACGATTGTGTCTAACTAAAACGTATTCTATTGTTAATTAGAATCTCGCCTCAAACTTCTTCCCTTTGATAAGGTGACAGAAGGAGAAAACGTCTGTCTCCAAAGTGCAGTGGACAAAGGAGGTCGGCACGTGTTTAACCCTATTGTTTTTGACCAGAAAGCATGCAATGCATGCAATGTTTGTGTGGATGTGTGCACCATGGACATTCTCGCCCCCAACCCGGAGAAGGGCAAGCCGCCGGTCGTCCTCTACCCGGACGAATGTGAGTATGACGGCAGTTGTTGGACCCATTGCCCCAGCAGGGATAAAGGGGCGATCGACATTGTGATGCCGCTGTCCATGAGGGCCTCTATCTTGAGAGGGGCCAAGGAGGGGCAAAAATGAATTCACAAATAAAAGTCGTCCCCATTGAAACGGACGTGTTGATCATTGGGGGCGGGCTAGCAGGGTGCATGGCGGCGATTAAGGCGCGTGAGTACGGGGTGAGGGTGACTATTGCGGAAAAGGCCAACACGGTGAGCAGCGGGTGCGCCGGTTCCGGAATAGATCACATGTGGGCCTACCTCCCCACGATTCACCCGGAGATAGGTTGGTCCATCGAAGACCTGGTTGAGGATCACAGTGAGGGCATGTCAGGAGGACTGGTGGACAAGGACCTGCTCTATTTCGTTGCGAGTCAGGCCTTCGACAGGGTTTTGGATCTCGAAAAGTTTGGCATCAACTTCAGGTATAAGGACAGCAAGCTTCCGGATGGATTCAGAGTGGTCCCCCAGTTTCATAGCGTACCGGACGCCCTCAATTTTGATGGAAGGTACATCAAGAAATATCTCACCAAAGAGACGAAGAAGCGAGGTGTCACCATTGTGAACCGTGTGATGATTACTGATCTTCTCACAACGGATGGTCAAGTGTCCGGAGCGCTGGGTATTGGGACACGTGACGAGGAAATCTACTCTTTTAGTGCGAAATCGGTCGTTTTCTGTACCGGCAGGGTAGGTCGGCTGAGCAAGGCGGTGACCGGGGTGTGGGGGAACTCCTCATCACCCCTTACCGAAACCGGGGACGGTCGGGCCATGGCCCTTCGAGCGGGACTCCCGCTCATCAACATGGAGTTTTTCCCTCCTCCGAACCCTTTTGCCATGGGGAACTGCGAAGTAAACTTGGGGGCGCCGAGAAATACCCTTTTCCCGGCCGGCTCCATCACGGGACCAAACGGGGAAGTGATTGTGCCCCGGACAGAATTTTATGATTGGGATAAGCTGGGCCGCGAAAAAGTGGATCCTGCTGAAACCAGGAAACGCTGGCTGGCGGAACGCCGGAAGGCCAAACCACAGTATGCAAAACTTCACAAGGAAGGCAAAAGTCCCTTTTACTTGGACCTGACCGATGCCACGGATGAGGAAGTAGAATACGTCGAGTGGTCCATCAGTAACGAGGGAAGAGGGTATCGGTTTTTGGAGTACATGAAGAAGCATGAAGACTTCAATTTCAGGAGAGACAAAATTGAGTTTACCCCGACAACGCGCGGTATGGCCAGCACGGCCTCCTCCGGGTTGATGGTCAATCTGGACATGGAAACCGGGATCGGTGGTCTTTTTGCCGCAGGTGATGACGTGGGCGGGGTCCCATGGAAATCCGCCCCAGGCGCTGTGACCATGGGGTGGCGTGCAGGGGAAATGGCTGCAAACAGAGCCAGTACGCAGAAGGAATTTCTGGGGGTGGACGGGGAAAGGCTCGAAGCTCTGAAAGCCCTCTGTACCGAAATGCTTCAAGGTGGCAGAGGTCATCACTGGCGCGAAGTGGAACTGGCAGTTCAAAACGTCATGGATTATTACTGTGGGGATGTACGTACCGGATCGTTACTGAGTCGGGGCATCGAACGGCTAGGCCACATCAAGGCGGAGGTATCTTACAACGCCACAAACGCCCATGAACTGATGCGCTGCATGGAGGTTCGGTCCCTTGCGGAAAACGCGGACTTGATTATGAGGTCGTCGCTGGAGAGGAAGGAAACAAGAAAGCTTCCCTCTTTTGTCAGAACCGATTTTCCGGAACAGGATGACCTGAACTGGCTGGCCTTCTTGTCCGTCAGGCTTCAGGATGGAAGACTCCGGTTTGAAAGGCTTCCCATTACGTAACGAAAACCTGCCCTCCCTGAGGGTAGCAGTATAAAACCCATTATTATTATCAGAAAGGGGGTCATTCATGGATAGTTTGGCTGAATATGCGAATGCGGGGGTAACCGTCAAGTGGCCATATCCCATTCGTTATGGAGAAGAGAAGGAGGTTACCGGAGATGTCCTGGTGCTTGGAGGCGGGATAGCCGGCTGCTGGGCAGCCATATCGGCGGCCAAAAAAGGGGCCAATGTGGTCCTCGTTGAAAGAGCTGCGACAATAGCCAGCGGTTCTGGTGGGCCGGGTTGTGATCACTGGAGCCTTGCCATAACCGGTAACCCAGCCTGCCCCCTGACCGCCGAAGAAGTAAGTGAAGCGATCATTGATTCGTTGGAAGGACATTACAACGGGATATCCACCTATCTCACGGCCCGAGAGAGCTACGACACCCTCTTAGAACTGGAAAAAATGGGGGCCAAGATCAGGGACACGGAGGATGAGTTTAAGGGGGCAGCGTTCAGGGATGAAGAGACCAAGCTCCTGTATGCCTATGATTACACCAACAAGTTCACGGTTCGGGTCTGGGGCAACACTTTTAAACCGGCCCTGTATAAAGAGTGTAAGCGATTGGGTGTGAGCATACAAGACAGGGTGATGGCGACAGGCCTGTTGACCGAGGGGGGGAACGAAGGAAACCGGGTGATTGGTGCGATGGGGGTCAATGTGCGAACCGGAGAATTCATGGTCTTTAAGGCCAAGGCCACCGTTATGTGTACCGCTAGGTCAACGCGTGTCTGGTATTCTCCCACGGAAGAGACAGGGCTCTATTATTTATCACCCCCAACAGCCGGAGGTTCGACCATGGCCTGGCGGGCCGGGGCCGAGTTTACCATGATGGAAAAAACCCACCAGGCGGGTACAATGATAGTCGGGCCCTGCCATGGGGCCGCCCATCCGGGCAACACATGGTTTCCGGCCACTATGGTTGATGCCAAGGGGAAGGAAATTCCCTATGTCGACCGGGACAACAACGTCCTGAAGACGGTGGGAGAACGGAACCGCCCATCACCGGGCCAAAAATTCATGTTGCCGGACCACTATAGGACCGATGAATATGATTTCATCCCCCCGGGGACCATGACCATCGAAGAGATGGTGGAAAAGGGCGAATACACCCTCCCCCTATTTGCGGATTTGACCCGCATGCCTGAGGAGGAGCGGCGTGTGATCTTCGGGCTCATGGTGGGCCAAGAGTCAAAAAGCAGATCGACTTACAAGTATTATACCGAAGCAGGGTTTGATCCGGAAAAGGATATGCTTCAAGGGTTCCAGTTTATTGCGCCGTACGCCTACGGCATTACAGGGGTAGGAAGACGGTCGCCAACATATGCGTCCGCTCTGGGCTCGCGAAATGTCCGGACCGCTTACGGGGGAGGTCTTGTAGTCGACTGGGATTTGAGGACCTCACTGGATGGCCTCTATGCAGCCGGTTGGAGCATTTTTTCAGGCGGTGCGCATCCTGAGGCGGCCTGTACGGGAAAATACGCCGGCAGACATGCCGCCGAATTCGCAACGGGAATATCCCAGGGTGATGTTGATCGGAAACAAGTAGAGAATGAAATGCGCCGAATCTATGGCTCCACGAAGAGAAATGAAGGCATTGACTGGAAGGAACTGAATCATGGCATCAATAAGGTCATGCAGGTCTATTGCGGGGAGCCCAAAGGCGACGAACTCATGAAACTGGGCCTCGATTTGCTCGAGGACCTAAAATGGGAAACAGATACTCGCAGTTTTTCAACCGATCCTCACAAGCTATCGAGAATGATCGAGACTATGGAGATACTGACGACTGCTGAAATGATCCTGCATGCCTCCATGGCACGGAAGGCGAGCAGCAAGTACCTCGGTTTCAAGCGATGGGATTATCCTACCATGGATCCGGAAGAATGGCGCAAGTTTATTACCATTAAACAGGAAGCCGGGCAGGTCAAGTTGGGTGAACTTCCCTTGAGGTATTGGGGAGATCTTGCGGAAAACTATGAAGCCCATTGTCTTTTGTAAACTGATAAGATCAAAGGAGGATGAATGATGAATACGAAGCGTGATGAAGAGGTCTATGTCTTCCCTAATGCGCCGACCCCGACAAGACCGGTGATATTTGATCCTGATCATTGTAACGGGTGCAATAAATGTGTGAGTGTTTGTATCATGGATATCCTGCTCCCAAACCCTGAAAAGGGGAAGCCTCCCCTTGTGGTGTTTCCGGATGAATGTTGGTACGACGCTTGTTGTGAATTGCATTGCCCGGAGTCGAATGCCATCAGGTTGAATTATCCGCTCATGTGGAAAGTGCCTTGGAAGCGAAAAGAAACCGGCGACTACCACTGGGTGGGCGAAAAGAACCCTCTCCCGCCCAATCCAAAACCTCCGGTATAACTCATTGTTTTTTAACTATAGGTTTTAAGAAAAAAACCCAAATTGTAAAAATATAAAGGAGGTGATAAAGAAACAACCTATTGGTGGATTACTGTGACATCAACCCTTATTTCTTATTGGAGGAAGCTTATGGAAAGAAAAAGAAAGATTCTTTTTGTAGCAATATGTGCAGTCTTAGTAGCCTTTGGTTTCAACATGGTCGATACAGCCTTTGCGCAAACTCCGAAATATGGCGGGGTCTTAAAGTTTGTGGCGGGAAGGTCTCCCGTCAAATTCGGTTATCCACCGGAGACAACAGGCGGTTCTTATACTTATGCGGTGCCATGTATAGAAAGTCTGTTGCGCAGAGATGAGAATAGTCAATCGGTCCCCCACCTGGCCACGTCTTGGAAGATTGCGCCTGACCGAAAATCCATCACCTTTTTTCTCAGAAAGGGGGTCAAGTTTCACGACGGTACCGATTTCAACGCACAAGCGGTCAAGTACAATATTGACTTGGCAAAAGCTTTTAAAAAGCCGGGTCTGGCCAAGATATCTTCAGTCGATGTGATCGATGACCATACAATTCAGTTTAACCTTACAGGATACGACACATCGATTTTGGAGAATCTGGCCCTAATGGACGGAATGATTGCATCTCCAACGGCTATTGAAAAAAATGGTAAGAAATGGGCCTACACGCATCCTGTAGGGACCGGCCCCTTTCAATTCGTGAGCTTCAAACGAGATGTACATCTCAAATACAAAAAATTTGATGGGTACTGGGAAAAAGGGAGGCCTTATCTTGACGGCATTGAATATATTAATTTCAAAGATCGTATGGTCCAAGCAATGTCTTTCAAGGCCGGGGAAGGACATGTAATAAGCAGGCTGAAAAATAAAGACGCTTCTGAGCTTTCAAAGGAGGGATATAAAATCGTTGCAAATAAAATGGGCATGTACGCTTTAGCCCCTGACAGTAAAAATCCGAACTCCGTTTATGCAGATATCAGGGTTCGAAAAGCTGTGGAGTGGGCCCTTGATAGGAAGAAAGCTGCGAAGGCCTTTGGTTATGGGTACTGGACGGCCCTTCACCAGCCCGCCCCACCTCAGTACTACGGATACAACCCTGATATCAAGGGGCGCATCTATAACCCTGAAAAGGCCAAAGAACTGTTGGCTGAAGCCGGTTACCCCAACGGTTTCAAGACAAGAATCATCGTGAACACAAGCTTCGGGGATAAGGATGTCATGACGGCCTTCAAGTCCGACCTTGCAAAAGTCGGCATCGATGCCAAGCTGGACATGGCCGATCGAGGCAGGATAAGACAATATCAATTCAAAGGGTGGGAAAACGCCCTGATGTTCTGGATATGGTCTTGTGATCAGAATTACGCCAATAGCGCGCACAGATTTTTTACGACAAAAACGCCTCACTACGTAAGCATGCAGAGGCCTCCGAATCTGGAAGAACATCTCATCAAGACCCTTGAGGAAGAGGACATGCAGAAAAAGATTGCAATGACTCAAAAGTCCGTGAAGGTCGCACACGATTACGCGATGTATGTCCCCTTCAACAATTCAAGTGCATTAGCTGCTTCTGTTTCAAACTTTCATAGTGATTATAATAAATTTCACCACCTGTACTGGAGGGCAGGCGAGGCTTATTTCAACAACTAAACCCAATAGAGAATCGGATTTTTAACCTCATTGCCCCATCCTTCCCTCTCAAAGGGAGGTGCTGACTGTAGATGCTCAATTTCTTACAGTCAGCCGCTGATTGTAGATGCTCAATTTCTTACAGTCAGCCGGGAAGGATAGGGGTGAGAAGTGATCTCTACTGGCCACCCGCTAACTCTTTCCTGAGGCGAAGGGCTTCGTCCAGGACTTTCTTTCCGGGCAGGCCCTTTTTCTCCATCGCCTTTACCCACTCATCATATGCTGGTTTTGAGGCCTTTTTCCACATCTCCAACTCTTGCGGTGAAAGCCTATAAACGGTGTGCCCTACTGATGCTAGCTTCTTCAGGACCCCCGCCAAGGCCTTATCGGCAGCCTTGCCATGAATATCAACGGAAAGGTGTTCACCGGAGAGTTCCTCGACGACCTGCTGGACATCCTTCGGGAGTTTATTCCAGGTATTCTTATTCATGGCAAACCAGAAATTGGTGTTGGACATGCCAAGAATCGTATGAAATTTGGTCACCTCACTCAATCTCATCCCCATAAGTGTCAGAGAATCGAGAAATATGACATCGATTACACCCCTATCGAGGGCGAGGTAAATTTCTGTTGCAGGCATCGCCACAGGCGCTTTTCCCCAGCTTTTCATGAGGTTTCCCATCAAGGCAGAGTTGACCCTGACCTTCATGCCCGTCAGATCATCGATAGACTTGATCAATTTATTTTTTGAGTGTACGTCCAGACCCGGGGGCATCCCTAAAGCCAAAAGCTTTACGTCTTTATATTCGGCGTTTAGATGTCCTCCGTCATAAATTCGCTGGAGCATACGGCAGCCGACTTCTGCACTGGGGTACATGAAGGGGAGTTCCATCACCGATGTCAATGGAAAACGTCCCGGATTGTAAGCCCCGACTCCCCAGGCGATATCCGCTGCTCCGCGCACGGTGATATCATATTGATCCTGTGGTTTTCCCAAGGCAGCGCCGGCATAAATCCTGATCTTGAGCTTTCCGTTGGTCCTGGTTTCTATTGCTTTGGCCCAGGGTTCAAGAATAGCGGCATTCATGAAGTGTTTGGGCGGGACAAAGCTGGACAATCTGAGGTTGATGGTTTGTTGAGCCGTTGCCGGTACGGAAATTCCGAGAACCAGGCTCACCAAGAAAATTGCTGTTACGGTCCAAAGTACTCTTTTTTTCATCTTTTCCCTCCTTTTTAAGTGATTAGCCGTTTTCAATTAATAAGAACCTCTTACACCATTTCATCAAATAAATTGAGAACCGTTTCGCTGAATTGGGGGTCGTTTACGTGGCAATCCAACTCTATTACTTTTAATCCCGGTTTTAAGTTTGATTTCAGCGCTTCACTAAAGGCTTTGCCACCTTCGGGATCGTGAAGCGGGCTCTTGGGATGTCGATCCCCTTCGACCCAACCCACCAATGGGATGACAACCGAGGTTGGTCCTTTGGCCTCATTGAGCCTCTCTGCCACAAGTCTTCCTACTTTGGCCTTATCATCGGTCTCGCCGAAGACAATGGTTAAAAGCTGGTTATGACGATGGTGTTTACGATCTTTCAATCCGGGAGGTAAAGGTCTCCCGGCAAACCAGAAGGAATGGCCGATCGCTCCAGCCCCGACGATTTGTGGAATGCCTTTTTCTGCGGCGGCCTTGAGCCTGAATTTACCCGCGGTCGTGACGCCCCCGACCACTTCATCGACCAGCTCAACCAAGGAAAGATCCAGGGCCACATCGATCAAGCCATCCTTGATAGCCTGCTCGTAAGCCTGACCCCCCATGCCTAACGTATGGAATACGGCAACATCGTACCCTCGTTCTTCCAGAGCCGGCCTGAGGGTTTCCACATATTTTAATTGGGACGTTCCAAGGGAAGTAATGCCGACGGTCTTTTTCTTCTTTGCCGCCTGTTTCTCAAACACAGCGGCTGCACCGGATATGGCACCGGCCGCGGCATTCAGAACACTCCTGCTTATGTTGTTGAGCCCATACAATCCCGCCGGCCAGAGCATCATCGACAAATCAGCACAGACCAACTCAGGTTTCACGAGAGGTGAAAAAGCAATGGTGGAGAGGATCAGCTTAGGCACGCCCAAGGGTATAGACTGAATGGCTTCCAAAGCCAGAGAAGTACTCATCGATCCACCGGCGGCTATAACGCCATCCAATTGCGACCTGTCGTAGAGTTGTTTAAGCACCTTGGAGGTCCCTGCCGCCATGGCCGACATGGCCCGGCCCTCATGATGCAAGGCAATGATATCCTTGATGGTTGTCCCTGCCGCCTCGGCCACTTCGTCCCGACTTATAGAGGGCTGGAAAGGGGTACTGCCCAACACGCCCACATCTATTATCTTCGTCTCATGACCTTGCTCTTGAATTTTGTCAGCAAGATATTTGATCTCTTCCCCTCTGGTATCGAGGGTGCCAATGACGATAATAGTTTTACCCACTTGAGTCCCCCCTTTAAACTGGACATTCTTTAGGAGATTAACTTGTTTTAAGGGACAGAATTTAATCCGGCATGACAGAGAAAAGACGCGTATGTGGAAGCTCGATCTTGAAGAGCCTAGCTGCATTTCCACCGAGGATGAGGTTGAGATCATCCTGGCTCAAATCCAGTTTCATGGCCATTTTTTCGACCTGCCGCAAACTCCAACCCCAGATATCCGGTTGATGCTTAGGAGGGCCCCAAGGCTTGATCTGATCCGCGTAGCTTGGGGGATACTGTCCCCTTTGGCTGTACACCACAATAGATGCGCCCCAATCAGTCCCCCAGATCATTTTTTTAGGACCGATATTGGGATCGGCAAGAGGTTTATCATAGAGGTCTGCCCAATAAAGCCCGGTTTCAAGATAGACATTATCAAAAGTTGCCGCTACCTGCAAGGTGTCATCCATGAATTTTTCAGACCACCAGCCCTGCATGCCCCCATGGGCCATGATGATAGGAACATCAGGATACTCACCGGCAAGATCAAAGGCAAGCATGGGCTCAATCCGCTCGGGGGCGGATAACCTGCGAGAGCTGCCGGAGCTGTAACCGGTAATCGCACCGGTGTGGTAACTAACGGGCACCTTATATTTTCTTGCCACCTCCATAAATAGCCCAAGTTCATCTAATCGCTCGGGCCAGGAGAGCCGCTTCGTCGGGTTGGGATGCCGGGGAAGCCCTTCTCCGATCCCACCTTTGTAGAGCCCTGTGCTGAGCAATTCGTCTAGTTCTTCTGCTGCGGCCTCTGCGGTCCATTCTTTTTCGCCCAGCAGGGACTTTTTCATGGTTTGAACGGGAAGACAGCTCGCGATAAATTTGTCCGGATATTTCTTGAGGAGTTCAGCATTGAGTTCATTGGTCATAGCAAACTCAGGTTGAATTACGCACATATCGATCCCATACCGATCCATGTCATAAAGTAACCTGGGTGAATTGTCATAGGTCTCCATCAACCTCATTTCCTTTGAGAGGGACTTGAAATCTCCCTTCACACCCCTTTTCTTGAATTTCGCCGCGTGACGTTGAGAATGAACGTGGGTATCCACGATTAATCGAGCTCTAACAGTCATGGTGATACTCCTTTCTTTGAGGAGGATTAGGTTGAGGACCGACTAGAAGCCATCTCAAAAAAGCCAAATGGCCCGATCTCTGCTTCCGGCTTGAATCGTAATCCTCAAAATATTTACATATATTCCTGCGGTTACGATCCTGCGCCGTCCCCTCCGGGGCGTAGGCCCTACGGGCTGGAAGCGGGGCCGGAGGCTTGACCTCGAACCATTTTTCTATTTTTGAGATGGCTTCTACCTCATTGTGGCCCTGAAGATACAGGAAGGTTAGCATCTTCCGTTCTTCTCCAAATTAGTTGGAGAAGAGGGTCCAAGCCCGCTACAAAGACGGCGAGTAAAGACTCCGGGGAAATAAAATCGAATATCGAATATCGAACAAGGAATGTCGAATTATGAAGTTATTTTTTCCCTTCGATATTCATTATTCTTTGTTCGATATTCAGCGGTTCTATTTAGTAAATCCTTGACCCCTCGACCTTTGCCCGCTGTTCGCGTAGCGGGCCTGAATCATTCTAAATCTGAGCAACCTTTTTGAAAATGAACTCCGCATTTTTCCTTCAACTAAATAGGAGATGATCCACATCTTTAGAGTCCTCTCATGATACCGGGTAGAAACAAGGCTATCTGGGGGATCATCACTATAAGAAACAGACGAACCATATCTGCTCCCCAAAAGGGGAGTATTCCCTTGAATATGTCGGTAATGGGGACATCCGGGGCAACCCCTTTGACAACAAAGACATTCAGTCCGACGGGTGGTGTTATAGCCCCAATCTCTGCTACGATCACGATGACCACTCCGAACCAGATCGGATCAAAACCCAAAGATTGCACCAGTGGGAAGACAATGGGTATCGTCAAAATGATCATAGATCCCGGATCCATAATGCAACCGAGTAATAGATACACGAATAATATTGCTGCAAGGATAACGTAACGATTGAATCCCTGGTCGGCAATCATCTGTGCGAGATCCATGGGGAGGTTCGACACAGCCATGAAATAATTAAAGATCATGGCACCCACAAAGATGAAAATGAGCATGGCCGTCGTTCGGCCGGTCTCCAGGAGACATTCGTATATGATTCTCACGTTGAGTTTTTTTCGTAATATGGCAAGCAAGAAGGCACCGAATGAGCCTACAGCGCCGGCTTCCGTGGGTGTGAAAAATCCGAGGTATATGCCGCCCATAACCAAGAAAAACAAAATGATCATGCCCCAGGTGTGACGTAATGATAATAACTTTTCTTTAAAATTTGTCCTGGGTCCAGGAGGTCCCAACTTTGGATTAATCCGAACCTGAATGGCTATGGTCAATAAGTACAACAAAACCGTGAGCACCCCGGGAATAAATCCGGCGAGAAAAAGTTCACCGATCGACTGCTCAGTCAGAATACCGTAGAGTATGAATACAATACTCGGCGGAATTAAGATGCCTATGGTGCCCCCGGCAGCGATGCTGCCCAGAGCCAGCTTTGGACTATAGCCATACTTCTTCATGCCCGGGAGGGCGACGCTCCCCATGGTAGCTGCCGTTGCCACACTGGACCCGCTGACCGCTGCAAAAGCAGCGCACCCGCCGACTGTCGCCATGGCCAGGCCTCCGGGATACTGACCAAGCCACTTATAGGATGTGTCGTATAGATCCTGGCTCAAACCGGAATGAAAGGCGAATTGGCCCATGAGTAGGAAAAGGGGAACGACGCTTAGAATATAATCCGAACCGACGCCATAGGGCACTGTTTCCAACTGCATCAATCCCGCACCCGGATCTACGATCACGGAATAACCGGCGAAACCGACCAGCCCCAAGGCAAACGCAATGGGCATTCGGGCTGCCAGAAGAACCAGCAGGACCACGATTCCTACAAAACCTATGATGAGAGGGCTGCCTTCCCAGGTGATCCAGTGGACGGCATAAGCGACAGGAATAATCAGCACGACAACCGAAATAGCGTAAAAAGACACTATCTCTTTACTTGAAAGGATTTTATGGGTTTTTGACAGGGACTCTAAAAATTGCACCAATAGGACCAAGGACAGGACACCGCACCCAAAGGCGACCAGATAATAAAAAGGGAAAAATGGGACGGACAAAAGGAACGATGACTCGTTTTGGAGCCATAAATCCCTTGCTCTGAAAATATTCCGCCAGGTCATCAGGGCTATGAGGCCAAAGCTCATGAAAAGGGTTACCGTGTCGATTACTGTCTGGGCCTTAAGTGACAGCTTGGAGACGACCATATCGACGGCAATATGCCCTTTTTTTGTCGCCGTGTACGCCGTCCCCAGATAAACTATGGTGACCAACATAAATTGAACCAGCTCAAAGGTGCCGGTAAAGGGTCGGTTGAAAAACCGGCGTAAGATGACCTCTCCCACTAATAGGAACATAATGGCCAGGAGTAAAACGACACCCACCCCATTGATTGAGCGGCTCAACCCAAAGATGATGCTTTTTGAGCGCCCACCTGCGTCTTCATTCGGTATTATATCATTCATAGTTTCTTTCGGTCCGGGCCATAGATGAATATGATAACATTAAAGAAGGCAGATTGATCACCTCCACAGAAGATGATAAGACAAAGAATTTTTGTGCCAACAAATATAGAGTGAATCGGATTGTGTGTCAATAATATCTCCATAACACCCCCACCCTAACCCTCCCCCTCGAGGGGGAGGTGCTGACTGTAGATGCTTAATTTCTTACAGTCAGCCGGGCAGGGTGGGGGTGTCATCCAGTTGGATCCGAGAAAAGAAATGCAAACAATATTATGCACCCAATATTAAGTCAAGATTCCGTTGGATAACCGGTATATCATTCATGTTACATGTGAATTGAGTAATACCGAAGATGGTTTCGTTATTTATAAGTGGCTTTTTAAGTATTGCATTTTGTAATATTTCAAGCAAAGATATCATTTAAAAGTCATTCAAGAATTTTCGAAACTTGAAAATACCATTTGGATTAGTTTTTACGGGGATTTTGAAGAAAGGCAACCCTCAACCCGAATTCTAATTAAGGAGAAATACCATGAGCAACACGATATACTCGGCAACCGGTTGTGTCCGATGTAAAATAGCAAAAAAAATTATGGATGATTAGGGGATCGCGTACGAAGATCTCAATATTAAGGGCGACGGCATGGAGGCTTTCCGTAAATTCTATGGTGCTAATCGCAGTTCCATCCACCGCGGTGACGAAGGTCTCGAGTTTCCTATTTTTACAGACGGTACGGTGATTCGACAGGGTGTCGGTGTAGTCATCGCCTATTTGCTGGCAGAAACAAAGCTGGATGGATTTATCCGGCGCAGCGAACTGTTTCACGGCTGGATCGACGGTCTCCATTTGTCCGGAGGGGATCCGACTCAGGCTAATGAATTTGTCTCAGTATTGAGTTTTCTGAAGGAAAACGGTCTTAAAATGGAATTGGACACCAATGGGAAGAATGCATCATTGCTGGAACAATTGTTCGAGCAAGGGTTAGGCGACAGGATTGCCATGGACATCAAAGGACCCGCAGCGCTTTACCCGACCCTGCTCGATGAGAAGGTAGATTCAGGTGAGATTGAAAAATCCATGTCCTTGGTTGCCAAGTTCCCTGAATATAAATTTTACACCACCATAGCACCGGTTATCCGGCAACCGGGAGAAAATCCGGACATCAGTTACCTGACGCCGGAAGAGGTCGGCGAAACCGCCAAATCGATCGAAGATGCCACAGGGAGCAAGAAGCATCTCTATGAATTGCGCAGCTTTGATCCGAGCGTATGTGAAGACGAGAGACTCAAAAGCATTGAACCCCTTTCCCCAAGCGAAATGTTTAATTATCGTACAGCCGCCCGCCGGTACATGGTATTGACTGAGATAGAAAAAAAATAAGGCGGAGCATTCTGCGAAGGGAAGTCAAACCCTGAAATAGCTAATATAGTTTTGATTTTGATTTGTGGATCATCCCCCGATCAGACGTAGTTAATTAAGGCCCAATAATTCGGTTATTTCCGATTGAGGAGGTGTGATCAAAGAGGGAACAAGGGGTCGAGGATTCGAAGAAATTAACCCGCCACACAAACGGCGGGGAAATATTGAATTTCGAACAAGGCCTCCGACTCCGCTTCCAGCCCGTAGGGTAGAGCCTACGCCTCGGAGAGATACTGGATCCTGGATTCTGGATAAACACAAAATCCTGGTTCTGACCTATATCATATTATTCAATATCCGGCATCCAGAGACCGGCATCCAGCAT
>JAQYVK010000110.1 GCA_030145585.1 Desulfatiglandales bacterium
CCCGGCCTAAATGAGTCTCCTCCCGCAGAGCGGAAGGCCTCAGGAAGACCCCTCGAAGGGGCTGAAAACAATACGATTATCAAGATTACTAATCTATATCAAGGACGGCGCTGTTAAAACGAAAAGAATAGGAACGTCGAATATCCAACGTCCAACTCGCCAGAGGTTTACCCGCCGTCGGAGGGCGAGCAAGCGCTTGTCTGCCCTCCTAAGGCGGATAAACCTTTGGCAGATCGAATTTTGAATAAGGCATGCTATAATTTTTAATAAAATGGACGAGCGAAGCGAGTTCATTATTCGATGTTCGATGTTCGATGTTCGATGTTCGATGTTCGATGTTGGATGTTGGATGTTGGACGTTCAAAAAATGCTTTAATCTGCCGCTAACGGGTATTTTTTTCTCGCCGGAACGGGTGAACCTTTCCGGGTCCACCGCTAGAAGCGGTGGGTTTAGATCAAACTAATATTTCGTAAGTTGAACCTCTAAGTCTGCACGGGCGTTGAATTCTTTTTGGCGTGCGAACGGTCGAATTTGTTAAACCCTGAGGGAAAAAGGGATTGATGACTACCAGTGACCAAGTTCCTACAACCCTAATGGAGCGTAAACAAAATGGAGAAATGTGATAAAAACCCTTAAACACTGAGTAGTTCGCAGAACTTTCGGATTTATTATGACTCTTCTATTAGTGAAATATGAAATCTTAAAAAAACACTCCATTTTGGTTTACGTGAAAAAGCCAGCAGGCTTTTTCTTTAGGAGAATCACGACCGATGGTCGGGATTCTCCACCTTTGAGGAAAGCCGATGATACCTCATCTCCGGCGTTGCTAAGGCCTCGCATGTAGATGGCTGCTGCTTCGCAGCAGCATACGACATTCGCCCTTGGACGCCTTGAATCTGGGGCATCCTCGACTTTCGCTCCATTAGGGTAAAGGTTTTTAAATTATAGCATTTCAAGTCCAGGCAAGGGATTTAATATCGCCAGGGTTCGGGGTCCAGTCCGGGACGGCCGGGATATTTTTCTGCGACTTTGATGACATCCGGGTGATCGAGGGCCGTCAAATGGCCCCGGTCATGGACCAGGGTATCTCCAACGCGAAGGGTGGCCGTTCGGATGTCGCCCGTGCAGTGGGTCCAGTAGGGATAGTTGTCAGTGGCCGGCGGGGCCCCCACATGAACATGGATGTTGCAGGCGTGGCCGTGTTCGATCAGGCGGCGATAAAGGGTGTTTGGGCATTGGTGCGGACCGACATAGGCCTGCGGGTGAACACCGAAGTGCAGGCACTTGAAATTGTACACCCCGTCGCCAACACGTTCCACCATGGAAGCGAGGAACCGACTCAAAGCATCCGCCTCATCCCCGCCTTCAATCTTTTTAATTCTGGAATCTTCAATGGTCAGTCGGATCGGTTTGCGGAAATAGGGGGATATGCCGATATACCGTGACCACCAGCTGAGCATGCAATCAAAAATAAAAACGCCGGACGTCTTCGATAGGTAGATGGGCGGCACAACCCATTCCGGCCATGGCCGATAGGCGCCCCCCTCCTCACGACGTATGGTATAGAACTTGAACCAGGGATGGTGGGGATTGTAGGCGGGCTCGATGACCCCTTCCAGGTTCGACCCGTTGTCGTCGGTCAACTGAAACGGGGCCCCTTCTTTAAAAGGGACGGCGGCCTGGTAACGAATTTCGCTCACGAGTTCATAAGGGGTCTGCGCCCAGGTTGTATTGAGAAGGGGCGCTGTGGTAGCGAAATTGCGTGCCATGATAATCTTTTGTTCCCACAGAAACTGTTTCAGCTCCACCATTTCTTCAAAGACAATATCGAATGAGTGATTAATCATGACATCACAGGCGGTCAAAGCGGCCTTGACCACAGGAGGCAGGCGCCAGGCATGGGGCTTGGCCTGCTCGTCGATCCAGAGAACCGAGGCATTGGCACCCCGCCGCTGGACGGCAGCCTGAATCCAGGAAATGGCGGTTTCATCCACAAGATTATCTCCCCCATAGAGCCCGTCAATCTGAGCTAGCAGCAGGACCTCCTGCCCTGCCTGGATTTTGGCACAATGATCCAGCAGGTCATCAATGGCTATGGCTGCCCCTTTGGGAATGCCTTGTCCGGTCGTCATAATGAAAATATCCTCCTGCAATAAAAAAATGGTTTACTGAATATTAAAAAGGCGCTTCAGGTTTCCCCCGAGAAATTGCTCCTTTTCTTCTAACGGCATGTCCATGTCGTGGATGTCATCAAGGTACCTTTTAACATACTTGGCGTCATTTAAATCATAGGGATAATCGGTCCCAAAGCAAAGATGATCCGCCCCCAGGACTTCCAGTCCAAATTTGACGATAGGCATCCACCCACCGGAGCCTGCCGTATCAAAATAGAAATTTTTCAGCAGAGATTTGAAATGATCAACCAGACCCAGTTCCTCCGCCCGGTGGACCGGAATCCACTGGCCTGCGTCCTCTTGGGGCAGGGAGAAATCCTGGGGCTGATGCTTTGCTAGGAGCCTCCCCAATAATGCGGGAAGGCCTCCGGCCAGATGAGGCATGATCACCTTGAGTGCCGGGAAACGGGGGAGAACCCCGTAAAGAATTTCAATAAATGATTTGGCTATATCATATTCCCTTGAGGCCGTAAGAAAGAGATCGTATTTCTCGGTCCCCCCCCAGACGTTCTTTCGGATAGTGGGGTGGACAAAGATGGGCATATCGTATTTGACGGCCATTTCCCAGATGGGATCCATGAGTGGCGAATCGATGGCCATCTTCTGAAAAGATGTCACAACGGTGACACCCCATAACCCCAGTTCTTCGACCCCTCTCTTGATTTCATCCTGGTTTTTTTTCTTATCATCATAGGGAAACACATGAATCATGCCTTTAAATCTGTCGGGGTGTTTTTTGACAACATCCCCATAGCCGTCATTGCAGGCCCGGCAGAATTCATAGCCGTTCGCGACAAAGGCCGCAGTGCTCAATATGACCATGTCGAGCCCGGACTGATCCATCCACTTGATATGTTCATCAATGTTGGTCATGCGCTCATAGGCTTTTACGAAACGGCCGATGCTATAGGTATAATCGTACTCCTCGGTTTTTCTGGCCAGCTTGAGTGCCTCCGAGGGGATGTAATGATTCTGCATGTCGATCGAAAACAATTTATCCGCCATTGTTTATGACTCCTTTTATGAAGGTTCTATATTACAAAATTTTAATGCCGATCATCTATCAATTATTTATTTAGACAGGATCTTCAGGATTTTTTTGCCTTTCCAGCCTCCGGGACCACTTCCTGTCCGGAGGCCTGAATGGTTAAAACCTATATCCCTCTTCGAGGGAGTTCATTTGTCTATAAAAACAGAACAAAGAGGCGACATGAACATTCGGCAACAATATTATCGGTCTCTTTGGCTTTTTTCTCCCCGCCTTTAGAGGCGGGGATGGTTATTTCTCGTTTTCGTCCGGAAACCGAGAAAGCAATAGATCCAATTAATCCTGTTAATCCTGTCCAATATAATAAATACAAATAACCCAACCCACAAATTCTCATGACGATCCAAATCTTTTAGGATCGGTTCACCGCATCAAATTCGGCAGGAATGTGGCGATTTGAGGAACGGCGATCAACAGGGCCACATGGCATATGTCCGCTATGAGGAAGGGTAATACGCCTTTGAAGATCCTCTGTAGGGTCAGATCCTTTGCCACACCTTTGAGGACATAGACGTTAATGCCCACCGGCGGGGTAATCTGTCCTATCTCGACAACCCTGACGATCAGAATCCCGAACCATATAGGATCAAAAGCGAGGGCCTCGACCACCGGGAAGATGATGGGGACAGTGAGCACGATCATGGCCAGGGAGCTCATAATCGCCCCAAGGATCAGATAGAGGAATATGATCATCCCGAGAATGATATAGCGGTTTACATTGAGTTCAGAGACATAGGTGGACAATTCAAAGGGCAGTCTGGTTACGGCCAGGAAATAACCAAGCAGGGCCGCACCAATGAGAATGAGGAAGACCATGGCCGTGGTCTTGCTGGTCTCCTCGAGGCTGTCCCTGAATGTCTTCCAGTTGAGTCGGCGCCTGCCCAGGGAAAAGATGAGGGCCCCGAAGGCGCCGATACCGGCGGCTTCAGTCGGTGTAAAAAAGCCCCCGTAGATACCCCCGATGACGAGCACAAACAGGACGACGACCCCCCAGGTGGCCTTGAGGGAATGAATTCTTTGCTTGAAATCGGCCCTTTCTCCCTTGGGCCCCAAAAGGGGATTGCGTTTGCAGAGAATGAATATGGTCACCATGTAGAACAGGGCCTCGAGGATACCCGGGATGAACCCTGCGGCAAAGAGCTTCCCTATGGACTGCTCGGTCAAAATGCCGTAGAGAACCAGTATGACGCTGGGCGGTATGAGGATGCCGATACTCCCGCCTGCCGCGATGGCGCCGGCGGCCAGCCCGAGATCGTATTTATACCTTTTCATCTCCGGTAAAGAGACCATGCCCATGGTAGCTGTGGTGGCCACACTCGATCCGCTCACAGCAGCAAAACTCGCGCAGGCCCCAACGGTCGCCATGGCCAGTCCACCCGGAAAATGCCCGATCCATCGGTATACGGCGTAATAGAGCTCTTTGCTCAATCCAGCGTGGTAGCAGAGGGCCCCCATCAGCACGAAGAGCGGAACCACACTCATATTGTATGAACTGGAGATGGAATGGGCGGTCGCCCCCAT
This sequence comes from Desulfatiglandales bacterium, assembly GCA_030145585.1. GTDB lineage: Bacteria > Desulfobacterota > DSM-4660 > Desulfatiglandales > HGW-15 > JAQYVK01. The sequence continues at coordinate 4,745 of JAQYVK010000110.1, forward strand.
GACATTGAGCCCCGGAAGAAGGCCGTTGACATAGGCCATGCCCAGAAAACCGACCAGCCCCATGGCAAGGGAAATAGGCATCCCGGAAAACAAGAGCACAAGGAGTAAACCGATCCCCAGGAACCCGGTTGTGAGCGGGTCAATCTGCCATGAGAACGAGGCGCCGAAGAGAGGGATTATAAACAGAAGGAAGACCAGCACAATTAAGGAAAGAAATCCGACGGAAACAGGAAGACGTGTCCCCTTTGTCACTTCTTGAAGTTGATTTCGCAAATAGATCAGAAGCACCAGGACGAGGATGGCGCAACCAACGGCGACCACATAGGCAAAGGGATAGATCGGTATCTCCAGGGATTGGGAGGTGTATCCATCGACCCGCAGCTTTTCGGCGTAAAGGAAACTCCGCCAGGTCATCAGGATAAAGAAGCCTATACCGAGCAAGGCTGTGATGCTGTTAATCACGGCCTGCGATCTTTGACTGGTCCTGGTTATGAGTAAATCGACATTGATGTGCCCATGGTGCACGGCAGTATAGGCCAACCCGAAGGCGACCAGAATCGCCATCATGAACTCGGTCAGTTCATAGGATCCCGTGACGGGGCTGTCAAAGAGATAACGGAGACAGACATCCGCTGCAGTAAGGAGCATCATGAGCGTCAAGGCGATCGCCCCGACGCCGTTGATACTCCGGGCGACCCAGTTGGTGCCCTTATCCCAGTAATCGAGCGTTTTATTAAGCCACATATTGCAATGTGAGCCCAAGCCTACTCATATTTCTTCATCAGGCTTTTTGCCGTGTCAAGGACCTTCTGGCCGGGCAGTCCCTTTTTGTTCATTTCTTTGACCCACGTATCCCATATGGGTTCGCCGGCGATCTTCTTCCATTTTTCCAACTCTCCGGGATCGAGAGAGACCTTTTCAAGTTTTTTCCCATCCTTCTTGGCCTT
>JAQYVK010000111.1 GCA_030145585.1 Desulfatiglandales bacterium
CCATTACAGTCAAAAATGACTCAAAAGAAAACTCCTAAAACTCAATTCGTTAAATCGTTTGAACATCAAGACTCTGAGGAGCTTTGGGAAGATTTACGTAGCCTCCGCATGGAGATTTCCAAGACTGAAGGTATCCCACCATATATTATTTTCCATGATAAAACATTGGCGGAAATTGTGTCTCTGCTTCCTCAAACATTGGATGAATTGAGTGGAATCTATGGCGTGGGTCAAAAGAAGTTGGAAAATTACGGAAACCAATTTCTGGATGTGGTTATTAAGCACATAAAAAAATATGAACTTGGGGACCTTCAAAAAAAATGAATTAATTGATGAAGGGCACATGGCGCAAGGTATAATAGATAAAACCATTTTTCATTAGCCACAGACACACACCCGCCGTCGCCAGCCCATCAACGATGGGCCGGCTTTGGCACTGCAGGCAGACTGACACAGACATTTTGTCCGAGCGACCCGTTCGACAAGCTCAGGACTTTCAGCACTGCTCGGACAAACCCGCCACAGGAACGGCGGGTAAAAGCAGTCATCGTTTCGCGAGAACAGAGAGTTATGCGGAGTTTGATGGAAGGAAAACAGACAATGACGGTAGGTAAGTGATGATCCATCTGCGGAATCATCACTTGCCAAAAAGACCATCAATTGACTGATTTAGTTTCTTGAAGTTTAGCGGTATCACTCCATACTAAAAGGAGAAAGCATGTGCCAGTATTGTAGCCAATATAGTGAAGTGAGTGATTATTGGTATCTGGATCCCAGGAACCACACCGTTGCTACCTATGAGAAGAGCGGGGTGGAAGGTCTCGTCGAGAAGGTTTCCGATATGGCCTGGAGCCACAGCGTTTATGAAAGGTCCGTTGCAATGAAAGAAAAAGCTCCAGTAATCACCCAAACGGTTCCGTTGGAAGACGCGCTCAAAGTCATAGACCTTGCCGAGGATGCGGCCTTGGAAGGACAACCATGGTTCGAAATTCACGACTGTCCTTGTGTCATTGCGACCACTGGAGATAGGGTTTTCAAATGTATGCGTTTTGGTGTCAGCGCCGAGCTAAGGGCACAACAGACGGGGGGAAGACTCGTCTCTGCACAAGAGTTCAGGGACAAACTGATCGAATTCGACGACCTGGGGTTGGTCCACAACCTGAACGCCTGGGGTCTGGGAGAACGGCGGTATGTGATGCACATATGCAACTGCGAGTTACCCACCTGTATGCCATTGAGAAGCCGGTTGGATTGGGGATCTCCTCCTTATGGAAAGGCCGAATATGTAGCCATGGTGAACATGGAGACCTGTAACGGGTGTGAGCGCTGTGCTTCGCGTTGTCATTTTGGGGCAATTCAGATCAGTCGTATGCAAAAGGAGGCGTCAATCGATCCGAGAAAGTGCTTTGGTTGCGGACTTTGCCGGGTCCCATGTCGCCCAAAGGCGATCACACTCATTCCGCGTATCTCGGTGCCCATAGCTCGAGATCAATGGTAAGGGGGTAGTCTCATGTCAGATGATCTTTCCGAAAACAAAGAGAAAGCACTCATGGACTGGGTCATGAGTTTGAGGCCTGCGGATTCTCCTCATTGGCGTAAAATCTGCTTACTGTCGCCTCAAATCACTGTAGATCTGAACCGGTGTCCAGGGCTCGATGAATGTCATCAATGTCTTACGGTTTGCAACACCCGGGTCCTTGCCATGCTTCCCATCACGGAAGGCGCCAAAATAGACCATCCGAAGGAGGGACTTTCCAATCGCCATCCCTTTCCGTTTCGTCCTGACCTCTGTCTTGGCGTCAATTGCCGGCGTTGCCAAACAATCTGTCCGCATCAGGCGATCGTGGTTGAACCACCTTAAACATGATCTTTGATCTCAATGCATGTGTCCTCAAAACCGCCTTTTCATTGCCTTAGGCGATGTAGCCGAAATAAGAAAGGAGTTATCGATGAACATTAACTACAGCCCGAACCGGCGCACCTATGGTGGTAAGATTTATCCTGACCCTTACCCTGTCGAGAAACTCAATAGGATAGAGCGACCGACCACTGAAATTCAGGATGACCTGGTGATGCGGGTCGATGAAAGGGAAAGCGGTTTCAACCGATCCAGACGTGGCGACTACGAACCACGCCTGAAAAAAGAATACTACCGATTTGTATGGAAACATCCTATTTCTCGCGCTTCTGCCTGGATGATGCGAAACATGATCCCCCTCGTTGAAGGAGATGTGCAACCCAAAAGGGCACCCCTTCCTGACGACCCCGAACAAATGTCGCTCCATATCAAAGAAACGGCCTACTTTTTGAGGTCAGATCTCGTAGGAATCTGTGAGTTACCCCCTTATGCGGTCTATACCCACAATTATGAAGGGGACCAGCCGGTAGAGCTCAATCACAAATACGCCATTGCCATTGTAATTGACCAGAACTGGAATACCAATCAGGCTTTCACAGGAAGTGATTGGATCAGCAATTCCATGAGCATGATGTCCTACTCAACATCCGGTTTCATTGCCATCGTCCTGGCCCATTATATTCGGAGTCTTGGCTTTCCGGCCCGTGCCCATTACGCTTTAAATTATCAGGTGGTCCTTCCGCCCATTTTACTCTGGGCGGGCTTAGGAGAGATGTCCCGCATCGGTGATATCGTGGTCAACCCCTTTCTCGGGCCGCGGTTCAAGGCCGCCGTCGTCACCACAGATCTGCCCCTCGCACCCGATAAACCTATTGATTTCGGAATGCAGGATTTTTGCAACAAGTGTAAAAAATGTGCTCGTGAGTGTCCCTCCGGCGCCATTACCGATGGTGCCAAAGAGATGCACAACGGCTATGAGAAGTGGCCTATCGATGTGGAGAAATGTGCCACCATGCGCGTGGGGAACCAGAAAGGTTCCGGGTGCGGGACTTGCATGAAATCCTGTCCATGGAACAAACCTTTTACTCCTTTCCATCGATCAGTCATGTGGACGATGAGGCAATTTCCATTTTTTCGCCGATTCGCTATTTGGGGGGATGACCTCATGGGTTACGGAAAGCCGAAACCGGAGGATAAGTGGTGGCTTGATCTCGAAGACGTAGATGGGGAATTCATCATCCCTTCGGATTCAGAGTAAAAAGGCGAAAGGCGGAAGGTCAATAAAAATGAGTCTTGAGAGAAAAATATTTGACACGGATGTCTTGGTTGTTGGTGGTGGCGGCGCCGGGGCCATGGCCGCTATTAAGGCGATGAACGAAGACGCTGACGTGCTTGTTGTGACCAAGGGGCCTTTTCCGTCAGGCAATACTTCCATAGCATTGGCCGGCTACGGCGCGGCTCTCGGGCATGCTGATGAAAGGGATAATCCCCAAGTCCATTTTGAGGATGCCGTAAAAGCAGGCCAGGGATTGTGTAATCAAAAACTGGTACGAACCTGGGTAACGAAGATCGTAGAAATCACAAAGGAAATGGACGCCTGGGGAATTGATCTTATCAGAGAGGGCGATAAATTCGCTCAACGGCCCTGGGAAGGGCACACGTACCCTAGGATGGTTCATCACGACATGACCACCGGGAAGACCGTCACAAAGTGTCTTGCTCAAAAGAGCAAAGAAATAGGGGTTCAAGCTCTGGAGCACACCATAGTGGGAGGACTGCTGAAGGAAGGTGAAGGGTCAGCGGGCGCTTGGGCGATTGATGGCCGGACCGGCCAACTCCTCTTCATTCGCGCGAAAGTGGTTGTTCTGACAACAGGAGGGATGGGACATTTGTTTCCGATGACAGATAATATCAATGCAATAACAGGCGAAGGATATTCACTGGCCTTTAGGGCTGGTGCCGAGCTGATACAGATGGAGTTTTGTCACTTTTTGCCGACACCCTGTTACCCGGAAGAGATGAGGACAAGAGCTGTCTTTATGGGTAATCTCAACGCCTTAATAAACAGAGGGGGGGCAAGACTCTACAACAGCCAGGGTGAAAGGTTTATGATAAAATATTACCCGGAAACTGGTGAGAAAGGTCGAAGCGGTGAGGAAATAACGCGGGCCATTGGTCTTGAAATATGCCAAGGGAGGGGAAGCGCCCATGGAGGCGTATATCTTGATGTCTCCGGCGTTCCTGTAGAAATGCAAGAGACCCTCTTTAAAAAATTCTGGAAGAATGCTGATCGTGCCGGCATCGATCTCAGTTATCAACCCATCGAGCTGTCGACCAACCCCCATGATCTTGTGGGCGGTGTAAAAATCGACGAAAAAGGTCGCACCAACGTGCACGGTCTTTATGCTGCCGGAGAAGCTGCCGGTGGGGCACATGGCGCAAGCAGATTTGGCGGGTCGGCGCTGGCCGAAGCCCTGGCCTTTGGGGCCATTGTTGGAACGAATGCCGCCCTTTTTGTCAAAGAGCAGGATATTCAATCTCCATTTGATGGGAAGCAGTTTACCGAGGTAGAGCAAAAAGTAAAGACCCTTTGCTCTCATAAAGAAGGTATCAGACCGGCTGAGTTGAAAAAGACTATTCAGTCCATAGCACATAATTATCTGAACGTGGGGAGGAACGAAGAAGGGCTGAAGAGGGCACTTCAGGAACTGGATCATATTAAAGAGGAGATCTTACCCCGGATGACTGCCTCAGCAGAAGACCGGGAGGATAAGGCATCAAAGTTGCTCCAAGCAATAGAAGTGGATGGGCAACTGGAGCTGGCCAAGATCATAGCCACGGCGGCCCTTTCCCGACAGGAAAGCAGAGGCGGATACTTTGGGGGCCACTACCGGAGCGACTACCCGGAACCGGATGATAAGAACTGGTTAAAGAATATCGTATTAAAAAGAGAGCAGGATGGAATAGCTCTACACTTTGAGACACCGGTGACTGAATAAGTTAAAAGTCGAAAGGTCTAAAAGTCGAAGGGTCAAAGAGAAGGAAAGAACCACTGATCTTCACTAATCTTCACTGAAGCGCCTATCAAACGTGTGCGATGGCGGTGTGGTCTGAAATTTCATTGTTGGTGGTACACAGATCCGATATTGCAAGATCATGCACATCGTTGTTGCCGGTCAGTCTGGCAAAATCTCTGAGCTCTTCTGTAGAAACCCGAAGAAAATTTTCAAGCTGTTCAGCGGCCTGGTCCACATTCAGACGACGACGCAGGTCGGGATCCTGGGTGGCGATTCCCATGGGGCATTTTCCTGTATTGCACACCCGGTACTGCTGACAACCGATGGCGATCAGCGCTGACGTGCTGATGGCCACAGCATCAGCCCCCAACGCCAGCGCCTTGGCAAAATCGGAAGAAATCCTCAACCCACCGGTAATTGTGAGACTGACATCCGTGACGGTATGCTCATCCAGATATTTACGAGCCCGATAAAGCGCGAACAGGGTGGGTATGGAAGTGCTTGCCTTAACAAACTTAGGTGCTGAACCGGTTGCCCCGGCTCTTCCGTCTAATGTGATAAAATCCGGTCCTGCATAAACCACAACATCAAGGTCGGCCTCAATATCTCCGGCCGCCAATTTAATGCCGATAGGTTTTCCTTTGGACGCCTCTCTCAGCCAGTCCACCCGCTGTTTTAGATCCTCCCTGGAGCGGATATCCTTAAAATGGGAAGGACTTATAATGTCTTCTCCCTCTTTGAATCCCCGGATTTGGGCGATCTCCGATGTAACCTTTTTGCCGGGCAGATGTCCCCCCAGTCCCGGTTTGGCGGACTGTCCGATCTTGATCTCAATGGCATCCACCCTTTTTAAGTTTTTCTCGGTGACACTATATTTATTGGGAACATACTCAAAGATATATCGGTAGGCTGCATCGAATTCTTCCGGTAAAACACCCCCTTCGCCTGAGCAAATGAGCGTTTTTACTGCGGAGCTGCTTTTGGCCAACGCGGTTTTAGCCTCTTTGGACAGGGCGCCGAAGGACATGTGTGAGACATAAATCGGGCTTTCGATGACCAGCGGTGTTTGGGCTTTTGGGCCGATTATGGTCTTTGTGTTTACAGGCTCTTTGTGATCGAGTGGAATTTTAGCCAGTTGTGCGCCCTTGATGAGGATTTCATCCCATGAGATGACAGCCTCTTTCGTGCGCATGGGTTCATCCATGGTCCGGTTGGTCCGGGCGAGTTCTTGAATATCTGGGAAATAGGGCTCCGCCTCAGCCATGGTTTTTTGGAGATCGATGGGCGTATCGGCCTCTTTTCCCACCTTGGCATCGTGGGGGTCCGGTGCAGACTCCGCCTCATCTTCCTTCACAAAGTAGTTTTTAGGGGAGTCACAGACCGGACACACCCAATCGTCGGGAAGATCATCCCACTTTTGTCCGGTTTGTTCTTCATCATGGATATAGTCACAGACAGAGCATTTGTATTTCGCCATATTCTCTCCTAAACATCAAGGTTGGCTGGTTCATAATACTCCTGCGGGTGCTTGCAGTAAGGACACCGCTTAGGCGGCTCAAGACCTTCATAGGTATAGCCGCAAATGCTGCATTTCCATTTTATGGGGGCATCCCTTTTGAACACCGTCCCTGATTCCACCATGTCAAGGAGCTTTTTAAAGCGGCCGTGATGTTGCTTTTCAATCTTGGCAATCTGTTGAAACAGAATCGTGGCGGCCCGGTTGCCTTCCACTTCAGCCTCAGTTGCATATTGGGGATACATGTTTTCGTATTCATACAGCTCACCATCGACGGCTTCCCTGAGGTTCGTTGCTGTATCCCGGTCACCCAGCAAAAGCTTCATTTCTTCCATGGCATGGTATTTTTCATTTTCAGCAATTTCTTCAAAAATTCTGCCGATGTATCGGTATCCTTCATTTTTGGCCATTTCTGCAAAATATGAATACCGGTTGCGGGCAAGAGATTCGCCGGCAACCGCCGCCTTTAGATTTTCATTGGTTTTACTCATGAATGCACTCCTTATAGGATAGAGGTTACAAACGAGGTCGGAAGGGGTGACTGTAGAGGCTCAATTTCTTGCAGTCAGGGTGACTGTAGATGCTCAATTTCTTGCAGTCAGGGTGACTGTAGATGCTCAATTTCTTACAGTCACCTGAAGTTGGGTTTACCCTCCAAAATTATGGTGGGTGAACCGGCCATACTAACGGCGGGCAAGCGTTGTCAGCGCTATAGGATTTCACTGGTTGTATAGGGGACGGCCCTTTGAACGAACCCTTTTTTATTTTCCAACCATCGGTCATTCCTTTGGACACAGGATGATCATTACATAATACTTGGCAGAAAAGTGCAGAGAGCAGGAAAAGCTATCAAAAGAGCTACGTGTAAAATATCTGCTATAAAGAAGGGAATGATTCCACGGTATAGGGTCCCAACAGGGACATCAACCGTTCCGGCAAGGCCAAACAGATTCAGGCCGAAG
>JAQYVK010000112.1 GCA_030145585.1 Desulfatiglandales bacterium
CTACGCTTCGTAAAAACAAGTGAGCTCAATCGTTGGGCAAGTAAAAAGGAATTCTTTGAGGTCCACCATGAATTTCGCTCAGAGTGAAAAAGAAGTGATCGTGCCACTTCTCCCGATTGAGTCTTCCAAGGCGCTTATGGAGGAACCTGGTGTAACTTCAATCACATTCTATCGCGGAGACATGGCTAGGGCGATCGCGTACGTCCGTGCTCGGTTCAGAGAAATTGTCGACGCAAACCCATGGTTGGCCGGGCGACTTGTTCGGGACAAGCAGAACAAGAACGTGCAGCTCGTACATCCACAAACGCCTGTACCTGATGATGTGATCGATCGGCTCTTCCACCCCAATCCCTCTCAGCTCCGAATCGGTTCCGAAATGCGGTATGAGGAGCTGTCCAAAGCGACCAAGTCGGCGGTGTTGAATAAGGGCCGTAAGCTGATCAACAAGCCAGATCCTGTCACACGAATCACCATCCTCCCCGACGTAAACCGCCCAGACGACGGATTTGCGTTGATTTTCTCCCTTTCTCATATCGTTGCAGACGGTCAGACTTACTACCAGATTTTAAACTCACTTTCAGTTACCGAAACCATCCAGTCTCTGCGAACTGAGCGCAACCTGGGAGCCAGTGAGAAAGCGGTCAACGCTGTCGGCAAGAAGGAGTACAACTTCTCGTTCTCTGCTCCAATGTTTTTCAATGCTTTTAAAGGTATGATTTTCGGAAAAAAAGCGGAATGCTTTGCTTTTTATGTGGATGTTGACAAAGTCAAGAAAGCTAAAGCCGGAGTTACCACGAACTCCACATCAAGAAAAGAGTTTGTCTCCACCAATGACATCCTGACCTCGAGTTTCGCAAAGGCTATTCGCGCTCGCCTCTGCATGATGGCAATCAACTTCAGAAATCGGATCAAAGGCATAGTTGACACGGACGCAGGAAACTATGAAGGATTCCTTCTGTACGACGAAGAGACGTATGGATGGCCTAGCAAGATCCGCAAGACACTTCAGGAGGGACCTCCTTTTCGCACCACCAGCAAGTCCCTTCCCGGTTTCTGGGCAGGTTGTTTGTGCAAGTTAGGACAAATTACAAACTGGGCAACTTTCGCGGGAGACCTCGTTTTCGAAGGATGTGAGCGGCAGCTCCATCTCCCCATGTACAACACAGGAATGATTCCCTTTGACTGCGCGATCGTGTTCAGACCCATGCCGGGAAAGTTGGCCGTTATGTATTTCGCAAAAACGGTAGGGCGTGAAGAACTCTTGTCGAGCTGCGAGCTGAGTGAACCTGTGTCAACCAGAGTGTTCCAATGAGATTAGAAGCCATCTCAAAAAAGCCAAATGGCCCGATCTCTGCGTCCGACTCGAATCGTAATCCTCAAAATATTACATATATTCCTCCGGTTACGATCCATCGCCGTCCTTGATCTCGAACCATTTTTCTTTTTTTGAGATGGCTTCTAGTTTGAAAGTTTGCGTCGGTAAATAGTTAATGATGCGTTGGTTAGAACGTAAATTGGTGCAATTTTTTCAGAGTGGATGTATATTTCGAGGAAAGATAAAGGATGGCCCAACAACCGAATCCAACATGACACAGGTAAGACCTCCGCCGGCCGTACCTGAGCGGTTTATCCGAAATGTTATGTGTACATGGAGAAGAAATGATGAAAAAATTTTTGGGTGGAATATGCCTTATATTATTGCTAACAAGTAATGTTTGGGCTCAGGACGTAAATACCGTCAAAGTTGATGTATTGGTCAAAACGAGTTCAAGTTGGGACGGGAGAGATCTTCCGAACTACGCAAAAGGCAAGCCGGAGATAACGATTCTACGGATTAAAATTCCTCCAAAAGTACAATTACCGCTACATGAGCATCCGGTGATAAATGCGGGTGTATTATTAAAAGGAGAACTAACTGTTGTGACAAAAGACAAGGAGACATTGCATTTAAAGGCCGGAGATTCAATCGTCGAAGTGGTTGATACGTGGCACTATGGAAAAAACGAAGGCAATGAAACTGCAGAAATTATAGTTTTCTATGCCGGTGTGCAGGACACACCGATAACCATAAAGAAATAGAGTTTCACACATAATTTGCTCTTTTAGCTGACAACTAACAGCTGCAGATTATGAGCCCGTTATTTTTTTGTGACAAACAGTTATCAAAAGGTTAAATGTCTAATATTATTATCAATTTTGCAAATGTCCATCGGCATGGATGGGATTTATCGATTTAATACCCATAATTTCAAATGGTTATGAAGATATTTCAAGATTCTTTTTAACTGTTCCGCAAATTTGTGGAACAATCTAAAAATATGGAATGATATGGATTTCTTGGCCCAAAAAGGTATCCAAAGTCCCTACAGATATTACTGAAGATGTGATTAGAGATATAGTTTTGCCTACTGGCTTGGTGGATGTTAAAGTATGCGCCGTAGATGATACCTGGTCCGGATTGAAGCTAGTTGTCCGGAAAGGATACAGAAAATAATGAATAACAAGGTAATGGAAAGGCGAGATAAGAAGAGGCGGCATAGGTAACTTCCATATCCCCCGCATTCCCCTTTTTCGATATCCCGGTAACTTAATGACAACAAGCAAGCACATGAGTAGGAAACAACCTTTATACACCCTAATAAAAGATAATAAGCATCTTAGCAGCATAGCTATGGAACTTAAAAAGGAGAAGGAGATAGGCGTGGATCTCGAGTCTGATTCCATGTTCCACTATCAGGAGAAGGTCTGCCTCATCCAGATCTCCACACCATTAAAGAACATACTAATAGATCCACTCTCCCTGAATGATCTCTCACCCCTTGCTCCGGTCTTTTCAGACCCCAATATCCGAAAGGTGCTCCATGGGGCCGATTATGATATCCGCTCCCTTTATAGGGATTTCGGAATTGAAGTAAACACCCTCTTCGACACCCACATCGCGGCAAGGTTTCTTGGAATCCTTGAAACCGGACTTGCCGCTCTCCTCAAAAACAGGCTCGGAATAGTTGTCGATAAGAAATATCAGAAAAAGGACTGGTCAGAGAGGCCTTTATCCTCCGCCATGCTCGCATATGCGGTTCACGATACCTGTCATCTCCTTCCCCTTTGCAGAAAACTCGACAGAGAACTGCATGACAAAGATAGACATTTATGGGTCGAGGAGGAGTGTAAACGACTGAGCCAGGTGCGTCCTGCTCCACCTGACGACAGTTCGCTCTTCCTGAAATTCAAGGACGCATGGAAGCTCGATCCTAGAAGCCTAGCAGTACTAGAATCGATCCTGAAATTAAGAGAAGATACTGCCAGGCGCAGGGATCGCCCTCCCTTCAAGATCTTTGGAAATGAACAGATTATGGAAATCGCGGTGAGGAAGCCGCTGGTCAAATCAGATCTCTTGCAAATAAAGGGGTTGAGCGCCAGGCAGGTTGAAATGTTGGGACCTTCTATCCTGAAAAGGATAGAAAAAGGTCTCTCGTTGGCGGAAAATAAGCTCCCGGTATTCCCCCCGAGGACCGAGCAGCGGTTCAGCACCAAGGTGTCGAAAGGGATGAAGGCCCTCAGGTCTTGGAGAAAGCAGCGAGCAAAGGAGATGGGCATCGATCCTGCTCTTGTTTGTACAAACGCCCAGATAGAGTTCCTATCCCTTGCATCTCCCAAAAACCTAAAGGATCTAGAGGGCATCGATACTTTGAGGGCATGGCAGAGAAGGCTATATGGCAAAGAGATCTGTCGTCTCCTGGAGTAACTGTCGAAGGGCAAATCTTAAAATTTATCTATATGACATTTGTCTTGGAATACTTTATCTTAGATTTTTTCCAATCCAAATTTAGAAGACATGGGTGTCAGGTCTACACAGTTAGCAGATATTATTTCAAAGAAAATAAGAAAACAGCGTGAAAATGAGTTAGTCAGGATAGTCAACAACATCCCCTATTCCCAAAGCGTTAGAAATATAAAATGAAACTATTATACTTTTTTGTATCAGCTCCCGCATGGCAAATAGTCTCGATTATGATCCTGCCTCTTATATTGGCAATGAGCACCTCTTCGGTTATTAAATCGATGTTTATTGTTCAAGTAGCTATGTTTGTCGCCATATTTACCATGTTATTATGGATTTACAGTGTTTGTATTTTAATTAATAAAAAATATTCATCCGAATTGAACGTTCCACTATTACGATTAAAAATGTGTATAACCTATAATATGATTTATTCAATTTTTTTCAGTTTCGGTATTATACCGATTGATTATTTAACTCCATTCCACCTCTTATTTTTTATTTGCAATGTCTATGCTTTATACTTTTTGTCAAAGCTATTAGTAATGGTCGAAAAAAAAGGCAAAGTAAACTTTAAAGACTGGATTGGGACTTTTATAGGGACCTACTTTTTTATCTTTGGAATTTGGACCATTCAACCGAGGATCATTAGAGTGTTTTCTTCCAATAATTTATAAAATTTTTCTGACATCCTGCTGCGGGGGACTTCCAGAGGTTTCGACCCTTCCGGCTCTTGAGCAGCACGTTATGTGTAATAAGGAAAGTACAATGGAAGAAGTTTTAAGGAATTAAGGAGAATAGCATGACAAATAAAAAAAATGATAAGAGCACATGGGCTATTGGTGGATGTTTACTTATAGGTATAGGTGTTGGATTTTTTTTCGTGCGGGAATCCCCTATAGCATTGGTTGGATCAACGTTGGTAGGATTAGGCCTAGGTCTGGTGATAACCGCCATAATTTCAAGCATAAACAAGCAAAATTAGATTATAGCATGAATGAAAGGTGTCAGGTCTTGACATTTGACATTAACCTCAATTGATTATTAATGCAATATTTTCAAAACAATACTGAGGGGGGAACAATGGCCGCAAAAGCGATTTCAGCCGACTTTCCTTTTGAATCCAAGTACGTTGAGATACATGGTTCCAAAATCCATTACATCGATGAAGGTTCCGGTGATCCAATCCTTTTCTTACACGGAAATCCAACGTCTTCGTACTTGTGGCGTAATATCATTCCTTACCTGGTCCCTCATGGGAGATGCATTGCAATGGATCTGATCGGCATGGGTAAATCTGACAAGCCGGATCTCGACTACCGTTTTTTTGATCATTCAGAATATGTCGAAGGATTTATTGATAAGTTGGATTTGTCTAACATCACCCTGGTCATCCATGACTGGGGCTCCGCGCTCGGCTTCCATTACGCTATGAGGCATGAGAGCAACATTAAAGGAATCGCCTTTATGGAAGCATTTGTGAAACCAATGACCTGGGGGGACTTTCCAAGCGGCTTTAAAATGGGTTTCAAACTAATGCGCTCCTCTGGTATCGGTTGGTTAATGATCAGTGTTTTGAACATGTTTGTTACCCGAATTTTGCCACAAGCGATCGTCCGAGAATTGTCCGCAGAAGAAAAGGATTATTATGCCGCCCCATACAAAACTGTTCAAAGCCGAAAGCCGGTAAGACAATGGCCTTGCGAAATCCCCATAGAAGGCAAGCCGGCGGATGTGTACGAAGTGATATCGAGTTTCAATCAAAGACTTCAAGCATCCGAGTTACCCAAATTGCTCTTTTCTGCGACACCTGGAGGCATCATAAATGATAAAACGGTTGAATGGTGCAGGCAAAATCTCAAGAATCTAAAAATCGTGGATATTGGCGAGGGGATTCATTTCGTGCAGGAAGACAATCCACATTTGATTGGCGAAGAATTGGCGAAATGGTATCCGGGTTTATAAAAATGGAAAATGTAATAATAGAATACTATTCTGATAATTGAAAAATGTTGCGGGAGATATTGCTTTTTTTGACAAGCCATCATGGGATAATTCGTATGAACAATTAGCTATCCGGAAGGGGAAAGAGGAGATCAGATGGAAAATATTAAGGAAAAGGCTATTTTCAAAACCAACCGTCGCGACTTTTTAAAGGTTGCGGGCCTGGGAATAGCTGCAGTTTCTTTCCCTGGATTTGGGCTCATTCCCAATGCCGGAGCCATTTCGGAGGTGAAAATGAATCAAGAAGTATTTGAAACAGATGTTCTTATAATAGGCGGTGGTATAGCTGGCGTTTTTGCCGCAATCCAGGCAAGGGAAAATGGGGTTGATGTCATCCTTGTTGACAAGGGCACTGTTGGGAAATCCGGTCTCAGTCCCTGGTTTGGTGCCTATTCAGTATTTGATGAATCTGTTGGAGCAACAAAAAAACAGTATGTGGATAGTGTCTCAAAGGCAGGAGAATATCTCGCAAACAGGGATTATGCCGAGATGTTTACGGAGGACTCGAAAGCAAGGTTCGAAGACCTCGTCTCCTGGGGAGCAGCTAAAAGAGACACAAAGGGTGGAAGGGGCGTAAAGTTCAGGGATGAGGTAGAAAAGAAAGGCGTCCGCCTGATAGAAAGGACCATGGTCACAGAGCTGTTGGAAAAAGATGGTCGTGTGGTAGGGGCCGTCGGGTTTCCAATGGAAGAAGACAAGGCGGTTGTCATCAAGGCCAAGGCAGTCGTTATGTGTTCAGGCTCAGGGGCTTTCAAGACCCCGGGTTTTCCCATAAGCTCCCTGACCCATGATGGAGATGCAATGGCCTACAGAATAGGTGCGGAGATTTCGGGAAAAGAATTTATCGATTTTCACTGGACCCACTGGGAAGATCCGGCCGATGCATGGAGCAACTGGGAGCGTGAGTGGGGAGGTTTTAACAAACATCTCTTTTATCCCGGTCGAGGTCACAGGGGTCCTCCACCCGTGGGACACGCATTGCAGGCTCATGCCGGTAATATACCTACATTCATGAGGCCCCCGCCAGGAGGTAGACCACCGGGACCGACACCAGGTGGACCCATGGGGGGAGGACCACCCGGGCCTCCGGGACAGGGAAGAAAAGGCTTTGCCCCTCCGGGGTGCCGGTCAGCGGATCTGCCAATCGTTGGAGGCTCAACGGCGGGTATGGCACCGCATAAATGTGAAGGTATATTTCCGAAAGATAATCAATGTTCTTCAAATATTCCCGGTCTCTTTGCTGCCGGTGATGCACTCTGTACAGCCGGAGCCACCTACAGCGGAGGACCAGGTTCTTCTTCATCCGGCTCTGCGGTTCAGGGTGGAAGGGCAGGTCTCCATGCGGCAGAATTCGCACTGGGAGTCAAAAAGCCAAATATAAGTGATTCACAATTAATAACCGTAGCGAAAAAAATTTTCGAACCTCGCCAAAGGGAGAAGGGGTATTCGCCCAGATGGATTACTATGGTTCTCCAGGGAAATATGGTCCCTTATTATGTGCTCTATGTGAAAAAGAAAAACAGGCTGGAGGCTGCCCTTACGAACATCGAATTCTTGAGAGATCATTTTGCACCGAATCTCATAGCCAATGACACACACGAACTGAGGCTTGTGCATGAAACAAAGAACATGCTCCTCAATGCAGAAATGAAACTCAAGGCATCCCTCTTCAGGACGGAGAGCAGGGGAGCACACTTTAGGGAAGACTTCCCTGAAAAGGATGATAAGAACTGGCTGGCATGGGTCATTATCTCACAAGAGGGAGATGAGATGAAGCTGAGAAAAAGACCCGTACCTGATAAATGGAGGTCATAAGATTAGCTTAGCATGGAGCATGGAGCTTCAGTCGTAATGCACTATGCACCATGCGATATCCTAAAAGAATTTTAGTACGGAGGAAGATTGAATGGCCATTGAAAAAATCGACACGGAGTTATGCGTCGGCTGCGAAGCATGCGTTGAAGCATGTCCCATGGATGTTTTCAGGATGGACTATGATGAAGAAATATCCATCATTACATACCCTGAGGATTGCCAGATATGCCATCTCTGCAGGATATATTGTCCAGAGGATGCCATAAGCATATCCCCGATAAAATACGTTCAACCAATGGTTGGCTGGGGATAGGGAAAAATTCAAACCATTTAAAGGCCCCGCCTTTTTTTT
>JAQYVK010000113.1 GCA_030145585.1 Desulfatiglandales bacterium
CCTCAGGCAGTTGCCCAAGGCGCTCCGGGAGGGAGACTGGAAAGTGACAGTGAGTGTCTGGATGGACCGGGAGATCATCCGGGTGCGACCGGGCAAGGTGAAGGACCATTATGGCCTGGCGATCGATGTCGGGACCACGACCGTGGCAGGATACTTTTGTAATCTAGAGACCATGGAGGTCATAGACACGGTCTCGCTTATGAACCCCCAATGCAAATATGGGGAGGACGTGATGTCAAGAATCACGTTTCACATGAACACGCCGAATGGCCTCAAACGCATGAGCGATGATCTCATTGAGGGGATCAATTGGCTGATCGATGAGGCGGTCAAGGCCACCCACCCTCCAAAGAAAAAGGGGAAAACAAAGAAGGGTGCCAAGGATAAACAGAAGGAGGCCCCCGAAGAAAAGAAAAGATATCTTTGTCTAACACGCGAGGACATCGAGGACATAACTCTGGGTGGTAACACCGCGATGCACCATATTTTGCTACAGCTCGATCCGGAGGGCATGGGTCGCTCACCCTTCCCACCGGTCATTCACGCGAGCCTGGACATCAAGGCGAGAGATCTGGGCATCAACATCAATCCTTCTTCCTACCTGTTTGTTTTACCGAATGAGGCCGGGTTCGTTGGGGCGGACAACGTGGGTGTTTTGATCACGGAGGAGCCCTATAACTCTGATGAGTCTCAAATCATTATCGATATCGGCACCAACGGAGAACTGGTCCTTGGTAACAAAGACAAGCTCATTTCCTCCTCTTGCGCAACCGGTCCGGCATTGGAGGGTGCTCAAATTCAATTCGGCATGAGGGCAGCACCCGGCGCCATCGAGCGCATCAACATAGATCAGGAGACCCATGAGGTGGACTACAAGGTGATCGGTCGTGATGCCTGGCGAAAATTTTCTAAACCGGAGGAGATGCAGGCCAAAGGGATTTGCGGGTCCGGCATCCTGGACGTGCTGGCAGAGCTTTACAGAACCGGGGTCGTTTTGAAGAGCGGAGCATTCAACAAGGAGCAGAAGTCGGACCGCTTTCGGAGAAACCCGGAGAACAATCAAGCCGAATTCGTGCTTGCCTGGGCTGAAGAGTCCAGTATTGGAAAGGACATCGTGATTACTCAGAAGGACATCCGTCAGATCCAGCTGGCCAAGGGGGCCCTATACGCAGGATGTAAGTTGATGATGCGCCGAATGGGTATGGATAAGGCGGAAAACGTGAAGATAGCTGGGGCCTTCGGGACCCATGTGGACCGTGAGAAGGCATTGATCATGGGGCTTTTTCCGGATTGCGCATTGGAAAAGATAAATATGGTGGGCAACGCCGCAGGAGACGGATGCCGAGCGGCTCTCCTGAATCGCAAAAAACGCGAGGAGGCGAACTGGGTTGCAAGAAATGTGGAGTATATGGAGCTGACCCTTGAGGAAGACTTTCAGAGGGCTTTTATGGAGGCCATGCAGATCCCCCACATGAAGGATCAGTTTCCCCATTTAGAAGGCCTTGTGGATCCGGAAATCCTGAACCAGAAATAAGCAGCTGGAAGACCTGCTATAGCGGGTGTCATAAATATGTTCCGAATGGAAGGAGTTTGAGACAGTATAAAATCCCCCCTGGCCCCCCTTTTTGAAAAGGGGGGAACGCTTACACTCCGGCATTGCTCATTGCGGCTATAGGTGTGTTGATACACCTTCAGGCCTTCATAAGTTCCCCCTTTGACAAAGGGGGCCAGGGGGATTTAATAAAAAAGCCAATCGGACCATATCCCTGACAATTACTATAATGATTAAAAAGCCGGCCTCTCCGAAGCCGGCTTTTTTTATTTGAAGCCATCTCAAGAATAGAAAAATAGTTCGAGATCAAGCCTCCGGCCCGTAGTGCCTACGCCCCGGAGGGGACGGCGCAAGGATCTGAAGAATTCCGACCATTGGTCAGAATTTCTTCTAAGCCGTCCAGCTGAAAGAGGCTTTCAGCCGGACGGCAGGACGCACAGAGGTCGGACGATTTGGCATTTTTGTGATGGTTTCATGTAAGGATATCGCATTATGAACGACGTATAGGATAAACTAAAAACATGGCCTTAAAATATGGGAAAAAAACGGACCAACGTCAAAAAGATTCTTTTTCAAGGAGTTTTTTGGCGTATCCTCGCCATAGAGGCGATATTACTTGTTTGGTCTTTGATATATCGTGAATTGACGGAAAGTCCGGGTATTAAAGAGCAGTTCTGGTACGCTATGTATATCATTCTCCTCATAGGCATCATCATCCTGTTTATGATGGTAACCCTCAGAAGTTTCTTTATAAAAAAAATCATTTCCCCTTTAGAGGCCATCGTCTCATCGAATCGCGAGCTGACAGAGAATAATCACTCAACAGGAGAGGTGAATTTATCGAATGACGCCCCGCAGGAAATCAAAGAGATCGTTTCATCCCGCACCAAGATGCTGAACACCATTTTGACCGTTTCAGAGGAGCGGTTGCGTTTGGTTAACTTTATCCGAGAAACCTTCGGCCGTTATCTATCCAAAAAGGTGGTGGATGAAATCCTTGAAATGCCGGAGGGGAGAAAAATTGGTGGCCGAAAGAAAACGGTCACCATCTTGATGTCCGACCTCAGAGGCTTTATGAGTTTATCTGAAACCAAGGATCCGGAAGAACTGGTTCGACTTCTGAATCGGTACCTGGAACGGATGTCCAAGGTTATTTTGGACCACGACGGGATGATCGATGAGTTTATCGGGGATGCGATATTGGTGGTCTTTGGGGTTCCGGAGAGCCGAGACGATGATGCG
>JAQYVK010000114.1 GCA_030145585.1 Desulfatiglandales bacterium
GACTCCAAGCAGTTTCTGGGAATATTGAAATAGATCATCATCGATATTGGATAAGATAATGAGTCGATATTTGATCGCCAATGCACGTAAAGATTGCACAGAATCAGGAAAAGCAGGCCAGTTCATCACTGACATCGAAAAGCTTTCCAGCTCATCACGGGATGGTATAAATCCGAGAACATCACCAATTTTATTAAGAACAGCTTTCAAGACCTCGCGGTAGGCTCGATATGGTCCCGCTTCGATTTCTGTCTCCGCCTTTCCATACAACGCCAGCAGTTCATCATGGGAGACCTTGACTTCATGTGTTTCCATGATTGGCCGTAAAGCGGACAATATGCCTGTTTCCCAATCAATTAAGGTTCCGTAGCAGTCAAAGCTGAGACACTTGAAGTGATCAAAGTTCATAGTTGAGCCCTCCGCTTTAGAGGGTAGAATGTCGAGTGTAAGCAGTGAGGAAAGCGCCAGTTTCCACTGTCTGCCTTCATGCGGATCTTATGGGATTATAGATGAAATAGCTTTTGTTTTGCTAATAATAAACTAGTCCAGATCTAACTTCGCTTTGCACTGATTGCATTTTACAACACCCCGGAAAACTTGATTGCCGCATTCGGGACAAATATAGCGGGCTTCTTCATCTTGAATCCATTTTTCAGTACCAACTTCCCGCCAATACGGAATAGTACGCAAAATAACCTTTTTGCCAACAGTCATGGGAAAATTGTCAATATACTGACAAGGAAATTCATCGCATTGATGACATCCGGTGTAACCTTTCTCTCTCGTGCAGTCCCTAATCTCACACTGTTGGCAATGCATAAACTGTTCATCAGATAAGCAGCCACGGCATTGCATATTTTCTATAGAAAGGCTTTCACTATTAGGGAGGATCCCTTTGCCGGGCACTTCTCCCTTATAAAGAGTCACTAATCGCTCCTTGAATTTGTTGTTATTATCACGGTGTGCCATATAAACAGCACAGACTCCGCAATAAAGACCACAAGGAGAAATCAACTCCGGATTTACGTTCATAATTCTAATCACTCCTGATGTAATGGTGTCAAGTCTGTTCTTGGCCCCTCTACCCTTTAGTGTCTCCTTCGAGGATGGAAAACCCCTCACCTTCAGGCGAAGCACATTTTTTCATTGTCGCGGAGCGACTTGTCATTCCGGCAAATCCGCCAGAGGCGGATAAAAGTCGGAATCCAGAAAAGATGGAGCTATGTATCCTGGATGCCCCCGGCTTACCAATTGCCGGGGCAGGCTTATCAGGTCCGGCATGACGAATTTGTTTGTAATCAACTGCAATAGAATCCCTCGTCTTATAGAGGAGGGTTGTTCAGTTTTAATACATCTTGAAAATCAGCGCTTATGAGCGCCATCAAAATATTCTTTAACAGTGTCGAAGACCCTTTCCACGGTGATGTCCTTCATGCAACTCAGGTGGTCACATTTTTTCTTGAAACAAGGACTGCACTCCATTTCTTCCCGAATGACACGATGTTCCTTGCCATAGGGGCCTGTACGCCAGGGCGCTGTAGGACCGAACAGGGCTATCACCGGGCATCCCATGGCAGCCGCCATGTGCATGGGGCCTGTGTCGGTTGTGATTAAAAGATCGCATTTTGAGTAAAGGTAGGCCAGTGCTTTGAGGCTGGTCCGGCCCGCAAGGTCCAGGGGAATTGTTTTCATCTCTCTAACAATCTCATCGATGACGATCCGGTCTTGTTCGCTGCCGGTGAAGACGATCTTTCCGTTCAATTCCTTCTGCACTCTGTCCGCCAACAGACTGAATCTCTCAGGTTCCCAGAGTTTGGTCTTCCACCGGGCCATTGGGTTGATGGCCACAATCTTCTTGTTCTGAAGATCGTTGTTGAGAATGAAACTTTCGATGGCATCTCTATCAGACCCGTCCACAGGGATATCACCTTTCCAGGAATACATGGTACATCCCAGGTAGTCTATGGTTTTGAGGTAACGATCGAGGGCGTGCTGGTCATAGTTGACGTAGTAGGGCCTTTCGGTCAAGAACAGGGAACTCCCTTCTCTCCCGCCCGTAAACCCGATCTTCCTCTTTGCCCTTGAAAGGCCCGTCAAAACACCACTCTTAAATAGGCCGTGAAGATCGATGACGAGATCGTATTTATGGGAGCGCAGTTCCCGGATAAATCGGAACATTTCTCGCAGGGTGGCAGTTCGACGTCGCCTCTTAGTCAAACTTTTCTGCCAAGAATTTCGACGAGAGACAAGGACATGATCAATCATAGAATGCCCCATGATAATCTGGCCGGCTTCTTCTTCTACAACCCAGTCAATACGCGCCTGAGGGAAATTTTTCCGAAGAACTTCCAAGAGGGGTAGGGTATGGACCACATCCCCAATGGCGCTTAATTTGACGATCAAAATGCTGTCGGGTTTATTCATTTCCAGATTATTAACTCCCTTTAACAATCCATTTGGCCGCATGTAGCAGATCCTTGGCGATGTAGGCCGGTTGTTGTTTGCCTGGTAAGATGTGTTTGATTTCTCCACGACCATATCCGGTCTCCACAAGAATCCCTTTTAGATTTAATCGAAAGGCGAGTTCAATGTCCAAATAGCGATCCCCGACCACATAGGAGTTTGACATGTCGATATCAAAGGCCTTTCGGGCTTGTTCTACCAGACCTGTTTTCGGCTTCCTGCAATCGCACTCACGTCGATATTCCGGTATGATTCCGCGTGTGTGATGTGGGCAGAAAAAAATCCCATCAACGGCACAATCTTTTTCACTGAGAGTTGTGTTTAATAGATCATGAACCTCATGAACCAGATCGATGGGGAAATAGCCCCGGGCTACACCGGATTGGTTGGATACGACGATAACAAGGTAATCACTCCTATTCAACAGTCCGATGGCCTCAGGCACTCCCGGAAGAATCACAAACCGGCTTGGGTGGTTGATGTAACCCATCTGCTCATTGATGGTCCCGTCACGATCGACGAATACGGCAGGTCGTCCCAAAATATTTCCTCCTAGTTGCACACAGCTGAATGATGATATTTTTCTCTCGCCCGCTCTCCCTCGGCTCTTCGACAAGCTCAGGGCTCGGGATCGCTCGAGCACACAGAGGGCACAGAGTTTTATCTTTCTTTTTGCTTCCGGTTGAGAGGGCCGGAAGCAAAAAACAACCGCCTTTCGGGCACCAATAAATCCGACAACAGTATGTTGTGCAACTTTACATCATTACTATCTACGAATGATAATTTGTTTGCAAAACCCTCGCGCAAAGCGCGTAGAGTTTTGCTCATGCTGTCCCTCTCAACAGCATGAGAAAAGATTACTTTCTCTGTGAACTCTGTGAGAGATAATTAGATTCCCTAACCTTGTGCCTTTTATTTACTTATCCCTTAAGCCTTAAATCTTCCATTTCCTGCCAGACTTCCTCCGGTGTGATGCTGAGCATGCACCGGTAATCTTCCGGGCACTCCGGTTTCAGGCAGGGTGCGCATTCCGTTTCATGTTGAACAATCCTCGCGTTTGAGCTTCGTGGTCCGGTGGCAATATGATCCGTAGACCCAAAGACAGCCACCAAGGGCACACCTATAGCGGCGGCTACATGCATGAGGCCCGAATCATTGGTGACAAAGAACCCACATCGTTTGATCAGGGCCATGGCACCAGCTAGGCTGGTCATACCGCTCAGATCTAAAGCAGGTTGTTCCATGGCCTTGCTCACCCCATCGCATATCTCTTTTTCCCCTTTGCTGCCCAAGATCAACACTTTTGCTCCCCACTTCTCCGTGGCCCAATCTCCGATCTGGGCGAATCGTTCCGCCGGCCAGCGTTTGGCCGGGCCGTAAATGGCCCCCGGGCTGAGAGCTACAACAAGATGACCCTCATTGATCCCGTGGGTCAAAAGCATTGCACCCATGCTCTCAATCTCTTTGGGATCAACGAATAGAGTCGGATCCTTGCTTTTGGCTTCCCAGTCCATACCCCTTAGTATGGCAAGGTAATACTCTACCTGGTGACCCTTCATGATATCGTCACGCCTGCGGACCCCATGGGACAGAAGGAATCCCCTACCGTCCGTGTTGTAACCGACCCTGTTTTTGATTCCACCCAGGTAGGTCAAAAGGGCGGCCTCGAAAGCATTTTGAAAGAGTATGGCCAGATCAAACTCCTCAGCCCGGATCTGGCGGATAACATGTATGATTTCAAGGAAATCGTTCTTGAACCCATTCCCCCGGTGGTAAGGAATCACCCGATTTACGGCAGGATTGTTTTCCAGGAGGGGTATAACCCAGGGCCTTGCCAGGACGGTTATATTGGCATCCGGAAAATTCGCCCTGACCGCCTCAAGTGCAGGCATAGTCATCACCGCGTCCCCTACCCAGTTTGTGGCGCGGATCAGGATTCGATGGATTTTTGATTTATCGATGGGTTTTCCCATTTGCGAATACCATTATCTTTAGACAGAATTCACTGGATTCGTATCAAGTTCACCCTGACAATCCTGTCAAATTGTTTTTAGCTCGACCGGATTTTGTCCTTGATCAATTGAAAGAATCGATTCTTGTCGGACTTGAGGGCCAGTCTTATGGTGAGATAGGACAAGTCGGGGTATTCCGTCAGAGGACCCTCTATTCTAACCCAATCTTTCTCCGTAGTCAGTAGATAGTCCGCCTTGAGACGTTCTTTTTGAGTGATCAATTTGAGGAGTTCAACGGTTTGGAAAGTATGATGATCTCCAAACGCCTTGAAAAAGACCGGTTCGGCGCCAAGGTTGATGATCGTCTCCCTGAATCTGTCCGGCGCAGCAATACCGGCAAAGGCTATAACCCGCTTGCCTTCTAAGAATCCTGGGGCATGGACTTCATTTTTATTTGGAATGACGACGCTATCCGGGATGTGATCGCTCTGGAAAACCGGTTTGTCCGGGAACCTGTCTTTCAGGAGGGCTATGGATTTCTTCGCTGAAGATTCCTCATTGGATCGTGTGAGCATAAAGGCATCAGCCCTGGCGAGGTGATCCACAGGCTCCCTGAGGGGGCCACCGGGAAGCAGCTGTTCGTTCCCAAAGGGATTTGAAGCATCCATCAAGACCAGATCGAGATCTCTTTCGAGGCTTATGTGCTGAAAGCCATCATCAAGGATATAAATATCGGTGTCATATTTTTTATGGGCCAGCAAGCCTGCCGTGTATCGTTTTTTTGATAAGATCACGGGGACTCCCGGC
Organism: Desulfatiglandales bacterium; assembly: GCA_030145585.1. Classification (GTDB taxonomy): domain Bacteria; phylum Desulfobacterota; class DSM-4660; order Desulfatiglandales; family HGW-15; genus JAQYVK01. The sequence continues at coordinate 5,223 of JAQYVK010000114.1, forward strand.
AGGTTATTCGCCAGAAGATATGGCTCATCACCTGCCTCTTCCGGACCGGCAAGAAGACCATTACTATCAGAAACCTCGAGGGTCTTGTTATACCGACCCCCGTACCCCCTGGAAAGAACGGCCACACGATGGCCCTCGTTAGAGGCCCATTCTGCCAACATACGGGTGGCAGGGGTTTTGCCGGTTCCCCCGACGGTCAGGTTGCCCACACTGACGACGAATCCGGGCAGGGATCGCTTCTTCATATACCTACACGAAAAAAATCGGAGTTTTATTCCAAGTCCATAGAGGGATGAAGCGAGCCGAAGGACCCCGTTAAAAGGAGGAAAACCCTCTCTTTTCGGTTCATTTTCCCACTGTTTTTTTACGACTTCATGCCA
>JAQYVK010000115.1 GCA_030145585.1 Desulfatiglandales bacterium
AAGTTTATCCATGCTCCGCCTCCTATAGCGGCCTGGAGGGGATCCGGGGAAAGCGGCCCAGGAAAACCGCCTTGTCGGGGAGCTCACCCTATCCCCGGAACCTGGTAAAACGGTTGCTACCATTTTGCTACCATAACATTAAAAAGCATAACATAAAAAAAGAGGTCAAGGAACAATTCCCGACCTCTTAATTATTGATGTTTCTGTATCTTTTTGGATCTAATTATCTGTTATTATAAGCTAAATACACACTCACACGGTGGAAGTCATGGGTTCAAATCCCATACCGCCCACCATTCAAAAGTGCAAACCTTGAGACTACACCGTGGTCTTTTTATACGTAATAAAGGGGAATAAGGGCAAACGATATGTTGGTATCACCAACAACCTAGCCCGACGTCTTCACGAGCATCGTTCGAGGTCGACTCAAGCTGGCAAATTGTTGGGGGACTTTTCCTTACTTTACACTGAAAAATTTGAAGACTACCGGATAGCTAGGGAGCAAGAAAAATTCCTGAAATCGGGTAAGGGCCGACAATGGCTTGATGAGTTTGAATCGAAGTCACGGCCCGCCCGAGGCGGGTAAAGCAATCCCTACGCGGGCTTGTGCGCCTCGGGCGCATTCAAATCCCATACCGCCCACCATTCAAAAATGCAACTCTTGTATCGTGTCATTATGGCTGATATCATAAATATGTCCGATTGGAAGGAGTGTGCGGCAGCATAAAATCCCCCCTACCCCCCTTTTTGGAAAGGGGGGAACACTTACACTTTAGCATTGCCGCAATAGGTGTTTTGAAATGGCTTCAGTCCTTTATAAGTTCCCCCTTTGACAAAGGGGGACAGGGGGATTTAATTAAAAGGCCAATCGGAACATATTTCTGACAATTACTATAAAGGGCATGTCATAAAAATTCACCTTTTGGAAAAAGGTCCCACCTACCACAGTGGCCATTGTTGGGCAGACGCGATTTTCGGGCCTTAGCGGCTGGAGGTCCCCAAGTTCAACAACTTCTCGGCATTGCTGCGTGCAATCTTCACCCAATCTGTCTCACTGATGGTGTCCACGCGGTCAAACCACTCAGCAGCTTCACTCATTTGTTCAAACGGATAATCTGCAGAAAACAGAACCCGATCCGCTCCCATAACAAGTATTGTGTTTATCAAAGTCTGGGTGCAGAAGTTGCCGCTCGTCGTCATATAAAAGTTGTTTAGCAGATACTCCGCCATTTTCTTCTTCGCGGGGATCCCCCGGGGAATCGCACTGATGCGATGGTCGATGCGCCAGATTGCGTTGGGCAGTGTTTCCCCAAGGTGCCCAAGAATGACTGTGAGTTTCGGGTACATATCAAACAGCCCGCTGGTCATCAATCGCAATGCATGGGTTGCTGTTTCCACGCCGAAGGACCACACCGATCCCAGCAACCATGGGTGCCCCTGTATGTCTGACCGCTCTTCTATCAGATATCGGGGGTGGAGGTAAACGGGAACATTTAGACTTTCTACCACTCCCCAAAAAGGCCAGTATTGTGGTAAATCGTAATAGATGATGGAATCTTCCCGGTCAATCTGGGAAAAGCCATTGACCATCGCCCCTTTAAACCCGAGCTCTTTCACACAGCGGGTCAATTCTTCGGCGGCCGCATCAGGATCCTGTAACGGCAGGGCCGCAAACCCCTGAAAACGATCGGGGTGTTTTTCCACTTGTTCGGCTAAAAAATCGTTCGCCTGCCTGGCGACATCAATGGCCCTCTGCGGCTCTGGAATGGCTTGGATGCCGGGGGATGCAAGCGAAATCACCGACATCTCGATACCGCACTTATCCATATCCGAGAGCAGTTGGCCTTCAACATCCATCAGAGCCGGTCTCAGCTTCTTCCAGGTGTCGGGAGGGTAATATTTGGCTGAGTCGTCAGCCAATTCCGGGACGTTTATGTGTTCTTCGATCGCAATCTTGGGAACTCTCATTGTATTAACCTTTCTCCCTTTGAGGACCTAATTCTGAAGATGTTTTCGGCCGGAAAAACAATTTCGTGCCCGTTTCGCCCCGTAAGGCTACGCACCGGACGGTGTGGAAGAAAAGCTATTATAATCTATAAAAGAAGGGACTCTAAGAATTAGGGCAACGGCATGGTATGATCTGATCGTAGTGTTGGGGGGGGTTGTTTCCCCCCAAATTGGCCTGATCATTTTTTGGGGGGGGAATGAGTCCCCCCCAAATGTTTTTACTCCTCAATCCACATATTTGCCCAGGTGTTGGTGGGGTAAATATGTCCCGTATTATTGAACTGGACCCCTTTTAATTTTTTATTGAAACCGATCAACTGCTGGTTGATGAGCATCGGGAGGCACGCAACATCTTTGAGCAGGACCTTTTCACCCTCTTGCATGTACTTCAAAATCGCTTCCTTATCTTTAGACGCCTCGACCTTTTCGAGCAGGCTGTCCAATTCGGGATTGGAATACCCGCCTAGAGATTTACCGTCAATAGCGACGCCGGAATTGGTCGCAAAATACATGAAACCCATTGTAGGATCCAACCCAAAACCGACACCATAGCCGGCCAGATCATATTCAAATTTCGGGTCGCGCAGGATCTTATTAAACCACATGCCCCGGTCAAGGAGTTGCAGGTTGAGGTTAACCCCTATCTGGGCCAATTGCAACTTGGCCATCTCGGCAACGTTCCTCCCCATTGGACTGTTACCATCGAGCCAAAAAATAGGAGGGATCTTTTTCCCGGCATCCTTCTCCACAGCCTGGATCAATTTCTTCGCCTCTTCAGGGTTGTAGGGGGGGACCAGCTTCAGGGCCTCGGGATTGAAAAAGTCCGAATGCTCAAGGAGTGTCCTTGCCGGTATACCCTTTTTTCCGGGTTGGGAATTCCTTGCAATTTGCTCCCACTGTGCGCCCATCCACATGGCCTTCCTGAATCGAATATCGTTCCCGGGCCAATGTCTGAAATTGAAATAATATTTCTGTAAAATAAACGGATTCGCCTGGACCCGGTAATCGAGTTTGGGGTTCTTTTTGATCACCGGGACATTTGTCCAATCGATCTGGGAAATGTCTAATTCCCCCTTTTCCAAGGCAATGAGCCGGGTGTCATCAGAACGGATAAAATGATAAACCACCTTGTCTATATAAGGTCTTGGACCCCAATAGTCATCAAATCTCTCCAGGACAATTCTTTCCTTGGGCTTGATCTCTACCACCTTAAAAGGACCGGTACCGATAGGAGGGGCCTTTTTTTTCCCATATGCCGCCACTTCCTCTCCCGGGCCGATACCGCGCATGGCATAGGATAAAATACGCCTAAGTGGCGAAAACGGTTTTTCCAGGGTGATTTTTACCGTGTACTTATCCACGACTTCCGCACTTTTCAGGTATTTGATCAGCTCCTTGAACTTGACTGGTTTCCATCCCTCAGGGGTCTTGACCCTCCAATCGAAATTTATTTTCACGTCTTCGGCCGTCATCTCCCTGCCGTTGTGAAATTTGACGCCCTTCCTGAGATGGATGAACCAGACCTTGTTGTCTTTGGTCTCGATCTTGGTTGCAAGCCCCGGCACCTGGCTCTTATATCCATCGGGACCCCAGTTGAAAAAAGGATCATAGATCATGCCGGAACTGGGAATCATGGTTTCCAGTGTTCCATAGCGGACATCGAGATAACCGAATTGTGGAACCCTCACGCCAACATTAAGAGTCCCTCCATATTTTGGACCCGCTGCAAAAACAAAGGATGAAGAAAGGATAATAATTAGCGCAACCAGAAAAAAAACCAGAATGCCACCACTTTTTCGCTCTACCATGACGTTACCTCCTGTTTAAAATGTTGGGTTTTAAGTAAAATGAAATTGTAATGTGAAGATATTAACGAAATAAGCTAAGAACTATGAGAAAAGAACCGTGACACACCTAATTATTCATGATTGATAACGCGGACCATTCATCCTTCTTGTACTTTTGCATTTTATTATCAGAAAAACAAACACTTTTTCGCCCGCAATCCACCATAAGGGCCGGAAATAAAACCGTGGGGGCTCAAAAAGTATAATAAATTCAAGCACATTCTTTCCTTTTAAAAATTTTCAGTTGACGCCAATAATTCATAGTATTGGACTCGAGATTAGTGATTTTTACTTTTCGAAATCAACCATGGGATCACTGTAACTGCGATTTTACACAACTGATTATTACCCCGCTCGACAGTGCAATGCTTGCGCGCACACAACTTTAACCAAAAGTCCTCAAAAGATATAAGGAGTGGCCAGCCGAAGCCGCCAGATAACTTTCACAATCACCAACCGATTACCATGCTAAAAAGCAGAACCGGCATGGGTGACAACAGCCGCCCATGCCGGTTGCTATATGGGATGTTGAACCACATTCATTCCAATTCCTTCCGCGTCTTTACCAGCCGATTCTCTATGCCTTAAACATGACAATTTAATGGTTCCGTGGGGAATCCTTAAAGAAAAAGCCTTTTGAGAATTCCTTCTTGAAATCAAATCCTATCCTGCTAATACAGGTTAATGAATGGTTACAAAAACCTTGCAATGAAAGCAATTTTTGATTAATGGTTAGTCTTTATGAGCTCCTGCAGGATACCCGGGTGATTGGGTCTAGGCTTATCACTTATGATGCACACGTCTATGAGAGAACCCACTTAACATAAGGGGGAATGGAAAGATGGGTGAGCATACACTACTCGTGATCAATGCAAACACTTCAGTTTCCATGACAAAAGATATCGGCGAGGCCGCGAAAAGAGCGGCATCAAAAGGTACAGAGATCATTACAGTGGCCTCAAAGAGAGGGCCTCGCATAATCCAAGGACCTGTAGATTCGGCCCTTTCAGTACCGGGGATGCTCGAAGTGGCCAAAGAATATGAAGGA
>JAQYVK010000116.1 GCA_030145585.1 Desulfatiglandales bacterium
AATTTCGGATTTCGACATTCGGCCCGCCCTGGCGCGACTTTATTGGGCCTAGCTATTTGTTACTGTGATTTATATAAATGATAGCTTTACATCGAATCAAATGAATCCAGGTCTGGGCCAGGGATTTCGAATTTAAACACCCCTATCATCTTTCTTTACAGAGTGACTGAGTTCTGACCTGGCCCTCAAGACCAGTCTTTCCTAGCTTGAATAAAATGGAGTCTTCCCTCGCATGTTCGCCTACGTGATTCGCCGCCTGATTCTGATCGTACCAACCATTTTCGGCATCATGGTGGTCAATTTTCTCATCGTCCAATCTGCCCCGGGCGGGCCCGTGGAACAGATGATCGCCCGGATCAAGGGCACGGCTGCCGAGGCGACCGCCCGTGTCAGCGGCGATCGCCAGGACGTCGTGCGCACCCCGGGTCGCAAAGGGGAGATCTCGGCCGGCGCTGAAGTCACCACAAAGTACCGGGGAGCGCGCGGCCTGGATCCTGAGTTTATCAAAGAGATCGAACGACAATTCGGCTTCGACAAGCCGGCCCATGTGCGCTTTTTCAAGATGATCCGCAATTATGCGGTGTTCGATTTCGGGGAAAGCTATTTTCGAGATCAGAGTGTCGTGAGTCTTGTCCTCCACAAAATGCCCGTATCTATCTCCCTCGGCCTCTGGACCACTTTCCTGGTCTATCTGATCTCTATTCCCCTGGGAATCGCGAAAGCGGTGCGTGATGGTTCGAGGTTGGATGTCTGGTCCAGCTCCCTCGTGGTCATGGGAAACGCCATCCCCGGTTTTCTGTTTGCGATCCTGCTCATTGTCCTCTTTGCCGGCGGGCGGTACTTCGACTGGTTTCCATTACGCGGGCTCATGTCGGAAAACTGGGCCGATCTGAGCTGGCCGGCCCGCATCCTTGATTATTTCTGGCACATTGCCCTACCCGTTCTCTCCATGGTTATCGGAGGATTTGCCGGGCTCACCATGCTGTCCAAGAACTCCTTCCTCGAGGAGATCAACAAGCAGTATGTGATCACTGCGCGCTCCAAGGGACTTACGGAGCGCCGGGTTCTGTATGGACACGTCTTTCGCAACGCCATGCTGATCGTCATTGCCGGCTTTCCAGCCGCATTTATAGGGGCGCTCTTTACGGGGTCCCTTCTCACGGAAATCATCTTCTCTCTGGACGGGTTGGGCCTTCTGGGCTTTGAGGCAGCCCTCAACCGTGACTACCCGGTCATGTTCGGAACCCTTTATTTCTTCACCCTGTTAGGGCTGCTCCTCAACTTGGTGGGCGACCTCACCTATCATCTGGTCGACCCGCGTATCACTTTCGAAAGCCGGGAGGTCTAAGGGTGTTAGGACGATTCTTCCATTTTAAAATCTCCCCCCTCACTCAGCGCAGGTTCTCAAATTTCAGATCCAATCGGCGTGGTTTTTGGTCCCTGTGGCTCTTCCTCGCTCTTTTCACCATCACCCTATTTGCCGAGTTCGTCGCCAACGACAAGCCGTTGTTCCTGCGATATGAGGACAAGTTTTATTTCCCTGTCTTCGTGGAATACCCGGAAACCTTGTTCGGAGGGTTCCTTCCCACCGAGGCCGATTACAGGGATCCTGAGGTGGCCTCCCTCATCGGGGAAAAGGGATGGATGGTCTGGCCTCCCGTGCCCTACAGCTACGATACCATTAACTACAACTTGCCTGTGCCTGCGCCTGCACCACCTTCCGCAGACAATTGGCTGGGAACGGACGACCAGGGTCGCGATGTTGTAGCCCGTCTGATTTACGGCTTTCGGATCTCGGTGCTGTTCGGCCTGGTGTTGACGCTCTTCAGCTCTCTTGTCGGGATCGTTGCGGGCGCCGTGCAGGGGTACTTCGGCGGTCTGGTGGATCTCCTGTTCCAGCGGTTTATCGAAGTGTGGTCGGGACTCCCGATCCTGTACCTCCTTATCATTCTGGCAAGTGTTGTGGAGCCCAACTTTTGGTGGCTCCTGGGGCTCATGCTGCTCTTTAGCTGGATGGCCCTTGTAGGGGTAGTCAGGGCCGAGTTTCTCAGGGTGCGCAACTTTGATTACGTGCGTGCGGCCAGGGCCTTGGGTGTCAGTGATAGCATGATCATGTTCAAACACATCCTGCCCAATGCCATGGTGGCCACCCTTACCTTTCTCCCCTTCATTCTCAACGGCTCCATCACCACACTGACAGCACTTGATTTCCTTGGATTCGGCCTTCCGCCCGGATCGGCTTCGCTCGGTGAGCTTCTCAACCAGGGCAAGTCGAACCTACAAGCACCCTGGCTGGGCATTACGGCCTTCATGGTGCTCGCGGTGATGCTGAGTCTCCTGATATTTATCGGCGAAGCGGTGCGGGACGCCTTCGACCCGAGGAAAACGGGATGAAAGACGCGTGGCGCATAGCGCATAGCGCAAAGGGGGAACCCAAGAAGAACAAATTGATCCGAGCGACTTGCTTGGACAAAATTAATACGCGCTTCCCAAGAATTGAATAGGCGCCAAGATGGTGAAACAATATACAGTTTACGGTTTAAGGTATAAGGTTATTACAATTCGCTATGCGCTATGCGCTTTGCGCCATGCGTGGGGGTTATAAGTGGTTAAAGAACCCATGTTAAAAATCCGAGGTCTGTCCGTCTCCTTTGGCAGGGACGCGGCCGAGGTGAAGGCCGTGCGCGGCATCTCCTTGTCTGTCAAACGGGGAGAGACCCTCGGGCTCGTGGGAGAAAGCGGCTCCGGCAAGTCGGTAACGGCTCTGTCCATTCTCCAGCTCCTGCCCTACCCTCTTGCCCACCACCCCAATGGAAGTATCCGCTTCCGGGGCGAAGAGCTTTTGGGCGCTTCCCGTGCTCATTTACAGAGGATTCGGGGCAACCAAATTGCCATGATCTTTCAAGAACCCCTCAGTTCCCTGAACCCTCTTCACAGCATCGAGCGACAAATCATCGAGGTGCTCCTCGTCCACAAAGATATGGGCCGAGAAGAGGCCCGCCATCGCGTCGTTGACCTCCTCCACCTGGTGGGTCTGCCGGAGGGCATAGATCGCCTCACATCGCTACCTCACGAGTTTTCCGGCGGTCAGCAGCAACGGGTCATGATCGCCATGGCCCTTGCCAACGAGCCCGATATGCTCATTGCCGACGAACCGACCACCGCCCTTGACGTCACGATCCAGGCCCAGATCCTCGAGCTCTTGAAAGATCTCAAAGAAAAGCTCGATATGGCGCTTCTCCTCATTACCCATGATCTGGACGTCGTGCGTCGCACGGTCGACCGGGTCTGTGTTATGCACGATGGGGAAATCGTTGAGCAGGGGGACATTGAAGAAGTCTTTGAACGCCCGACTCACCCTTACACCCAGATGCTCCTTTCAACAAAACCCCGAGGGAATCCCGACCCTGCGCCATCCGATGCCCCGACCCTGGTGGACGCCAAGGATTTAAGGGTCTGGTTTCCGATCAAAAAGGGGATCATTAACCGAACCGTCAGTCATGTAAAGGCGGTGGACGGCATCAACCTGTCCGTCCCAGAGGGGCAGACCTTGGGAGTCGTCGGAGAGAGCGGCTCAGGCAAATCGACCCTGGGACGTGCCCTCCTAAGGCTTGAACGTAGCAAGGGGACCATTAACTTCGAGGGCCGGGATCTCCAGGGCCTTCGGTCCAGGGCCTTAAGACCTCTCCGGCAGGAGATGCAGATGGTCTTCCAGGACCCCTATGGTTCCTTGAGCCCTCGTCTTTCCGTGGGCCAAATCATCGGAGAAGGTTTGCGCGTACACCAGCTGGGAGGCTCCACGGATGAGCGCCGCGACTTGATCGGTCAAACCCTTGAAGAGGTGGGGCTCGAGCCTGACATGCAGGACCGTTACCCTCACGAGTTTTCCGGCGGCCAGCGCCAGCGCATCGCCATTGCTAGGGTCTTGGTTCTCAAGCCCAAGTTTATCATCCTGGACGAACCCACCTCCGCCCTCGACGTGTCCGTCCAATCCCAGATCGTGGAATTGTTGCGAGATCTTCAAAAACGGCACAACCTGGCCTACTTATTCATCAGCCATGACCTCCGGGTTGTGAAGGCCATGGCCCACCACATCCTCGTCATGCGCGAAGGCAAGGTGGTCGAGCAGGGACCTGCCCAGGATGTCTTCGATAACCCCAAGGGTCCTTATACAAGGGCCCTTCTGGCCGCCGCCTTCGAGCTGAAGGTGGAATCCCCCATGTAGTGGGTACCGACCATGACCTTAAGAAGAATTCTCATATATACACCACTTCTCATTATTATTATTCTGCTCCAGTCCTATTTCTGGGTCCCCACCTACGAGGAGCAGACACGGGGCAATCCCGACCGACTCAATGACTACATGACCGCGTCTATTGGCGATGCGAGCCTCCTGAATCCCATTCTATCCTCCGATACCGCCAGCAGCGAAATTGAATCCATGGTCTTTGACGGATTGATCGACCTCGATGAAGAGCTCTTGTTCCGAGGACGGCTCGCCACCTCATGGGATATCCATGAGGAGGCCTTTTTCTACGTGAATGAGTCGGCTGCGATACCCGGGTTGGAGAAAGGAGGTCCCGTTAAGGTGGCGGATCTTCTCCGCCAAGCACAACAAAGTAAACAGGTGACGGATCCGGGACTCAAAGCCACCCTCGACCTTATCCAAGACGTCTCCATCGTTCCCCCTAAAAATCTTACAGTGACCCGGGAGGAGGAAGAAAAGGGGGATGGAAAAGAAAATAGATCGATAAAAATTCATATCAGTGCTCCCTCCAAAATAAAACTCCTCCTTAAAAAAGTAGACCAGGATCTCTTTCGCAATCTTACCCACTTGCTGGGCAAAGACTATTTTTCATCCTTCCCAGGGGAAGCGTATGTGAGTGCCGATCCCATGGTGGGAAAAGAAAAAATGGCCGCCTACGTGAAAGAGCTGCTGCCGGCTACGGAACACAATCCCATCATTCAGTTTCAATTGAGGCCGGGCGTAAAATTCCATGACGGACACATTTTTGATGCCAACGACGTCAGGTTTACCTATGAAGCGATCATGAACCCCGACAACCTCTCTCCCCGGACCGCAGACTATGAACCGGTCAAAGCGGTGGAGGTGTTGGGCCCTTTGAAGATCCGAATCGTTTACAAGCGCCTCTATTCCCCTGCCATAGGGACCTGGGCCATGGGGGTTCTTCCGGAGCATCTCCTCAACGAGGACGCCCTGGAGAAAGAGGCACGACAAGCCGGGAAAGATCCTAAGAATTACAACCTGAGACAGAGCGGATTCAATCGCCATCCCGTTGGTACCGGCCCTTTCCGTTTTCGGGAGTGGAAAGCAGATCAGTACATCGCCCTGGACCGCTACGATACCTATTGGGAAGGCCCGCCAAACTACAAAAGATTTATCTACCGAATCATCCCGGACCTGCTGACCCAGGAGATGGAATTTTACTCGGGCACGCTGGATGCATACGGTGACGGCGTTCCCCCTACCGGGGTTCCACCCCATCAGGTAGATCGGCTCCGGGATGACCCGACCTACCAGAGTTTTACAGGGACATCCTTTGGTTATGACTACATCGGTTACAACATGCGGCGTGAGCTCTTTAAGGATGCCAAGATTCGAAAGGCCCTCGGCATGGCTATCGACGTGGGCAAGATCATCAAGTATGTACTTTTTAATCAGGGCGAAACCATGACGGGCCCCTTTGTGAAGCAGACGGATTATTACAACCGCAAGCTCCCACCCCTGGCTTATGATCCGGAGGGGGCCCTGCGACTCTTGAATGAGGCAGGTTGGAAGCGAAATGATAAAGGATGGCTCGAAAAAGAGGGAAAAAGATTCCAGTTCACCCTCATCACAAACAGTGGTAATGATCGCCGTAAGGCCATCCTTGCCATCGTTCAGGATGCCTGGAAACAGATCGGGATCGATGTTCGCACCGACCTCCTGGAATGGTCCGTTTTCATTCAGGAACGCATCAATAAATTGGATTTTGATGCAGTTGTCCTGGGCTGGGTGATGCCTATCGAGCCCGACCTGTACCAGGTCTGGCATTCAAGCCAGGCCAACCCCTATCAGCTCAACTTCGTCGGTTTCAGGGACAAGGCGGCCGATGAGCTTATCATCAGAATCAGGCAGGAATATGATCATGACGCGCAGGTCCGATACTCCCACAAGCTTCACAATATTATATATGATGAGCAGCCATACACCTTCCTCTACGTCCGGAGATGGACTGCGGTTTTGGATAAACGGATTGTCATCAAGGAAGTCGATGATGCAGGGAAGGACGTGTACAAAAAAATCGTCCCCACCAAGACGGGGGACTATCGATTTCATTTTAATAGATGGGTCAAACTTGCAAAGATGCCAATGATAGCTCCCCAATGAATGAATACACTCAATGGGGAGCTGTCAGCGATCAGCTCTCAGCCGTCAGCTTTCAGCCCCCCTTTAATAAAGGGGGGTTTGGGGGGATTTAAAGAAGCTTTTTCTGTTTGTGTGTAACGGCTCACCGTTCACCATTTACTGTTCACCTTTTACTCGTAACTTGTCACTCGTAACTCGTAACTGGTTTAAACAATGCTATCCTTCATCGGTCGTAACCTCATACAAAAAGTGATCACCCTTTTCTTTGTCTCGGTAATCTCTTTTCTCATCATTCATCTGGCCCCCGGAGAGCCGAGCCAGGTGGATCCCATGAATCCCAAGTTTACGCCTGAGGTTGTGGAGCGCTTCCGTAAGGCGTTTCATCTGGATAAGCCCCTTCACATCCAATACCTCTACTTTTACCGAGGTCTGTTCACTGGAACGACCGTATCCTGGAAGGACAATCAACCGGTCCTTAAAAAGATTTGGGAACGGTTTAAGAACAGTCTCTGGCTCTTCATCGTCGGGACGATTCTAACCTGGACCCTTTCTTTTCCCATAGGAATTCGATCCGCCATATTTAGGGGTGGGATCTACGATCGTTCAGCCACCTTTTTTTCCTATCTCCTGATATCTATTCCCGGTTTCTTTTTTGCCTACATGCTGATCATCTTTGTGGTCACCCGTTTTCAGGTGCCCGTCATCGGCATGGGAACCTTTGGCATGGAAGACGCGTCATGGATCCGCTGGTTCATGGACCGGGTGTGGCACCTGCTACTCCCCTCCCTCCTGGGGGCTACAGCGGGGATCGCCATACTCTCCAGGTATGTGCGTAGCCAAATGCTCGAAGTCGAAAGCCAGGACTATGTTCGCACTGCAAAGGCCAAGGGACTCCCACCAGAGCAGGTCCACTACAAACACGCCCTGCGAAACGCCCTGTTACCCTTTGTCACCATGTTCGGCCTTATCTTACCGGGGCTGATCGGAGGCTCCGTCATTATAGAATACATCTTTTCCTGGCCCGGCATTGGCAGGATGGCATATGAGGCGATACTGGCACGAGACTATCCCATTATCCTCACTGTCAACTTTATCACCGCTCTACTGGTCCTGGCCGGAACCTTTATCTCTGATTTA
>JAQYVK010000117.1 GCA_030145585.1 Desulfatiglandales bacterium
CAGTCCAATCCGAGGGTGCCATAGAAATGGGATCCTTGAAAATACATCCCATATTGCAATCTTAAAAGATCATGTTATTGAATGACTTCAAAGCCATATTTTCAGGTTCGACATCACCGGACAAAAAAAGTTACAGGGCGAATGAGGTCATATTTAGACAAGGAAATCCCGCACATAGTATTTTTGCCGTTGAGGTGGGCCAAGTAAAGCTCGAGCGTAATACGATCGAGGGAAGAACCGCTTTGATGCATACGATTCAAGCAGGTGAAAGCGGCCGGTTGTAAAGGACAATTTTCACAACCGGCAGGCTGAAGCCGCTCTTTTTTCTGACGTGTATCATTGCAATGCTGTCACCACCAGACCTTCGGAGGTCATTCTATTTCCTAAAGAAGATGTATTGAATGCACTATGTAATAATCCCCCCATGGCTTTGAAATATATTTCACATCTCTCATCGCAAGTGAGGACTTTGAGAACACGCCTTGAATTATCACATATTCTTTCCGCAAGAGAACGAATTCTCCAATTTATTCTTGTTTACCTGGAACCTGAGAAGAGAGAGATTGTTTTAAAAGGGACACTCAAAGATTTTTCAGCGGAATTGGGTCTTGCACATGAGACCTTATATCGGGAGTTGAATACGTTGGAAAAGGAGGGGATCATTGAACGAAACGGTAACAGAATAAAAATTAGGGATTTATACGGATTCCCGTTTCGGCTTTTCGAAACCGGAGACGCTCAATGCCGATCATGGCCAGACCCAGAGCAGCACCTCCGATGTTGAACCAGTACCAAACCCCGCCCAGGAAGAGACCACCAGCACACACGATCATCAGACCCCGCATCGGCATGGGTATTGTTCTATAAAGAAAGCCTCTTAAAGCGATACCGAGCAAAAGCGCACCAAAACTTGCCCTACCGACCGTCCACAGGATATCTAAGATTGACCCTTTTAGCAGCAACGCGGGAGAGTATACAAAGATGAAGGGGACAATATAGGCCATGATGCCGAGTTTGACGCTTTCCCAGCCCGTCCGCATGGGATCTGTCCCCGCCACAGCCGCGGCGGCGAATGAGGCGATCGCCACCGGAGGTGTGATCATGGATAGGATCCCAAAGTACAGGAGGAAGAGGTGAGCCGCAATCGGCATCAAACCGAGTTTTTCGAGGGCAGGTGCAACCAGCATGGCGAGCAGGATATAGACCGAGACGGTCGGCATCCCCATGCCGAGCAGAATACTGAGCAGAGCAGCCAATACCAGCAGCAGAAACAGGCTGTTTCCGCCCAGGTGAACCAGCGACAGAGAAACACTGAATCCCAGACCGCTCAGATTCAGGACCCCGATGATGACCCCGGCGATGCCCGTGATCACACTGATCTCGAGCAAGGCCCGGCCTGTCCCGGTCAGGACCTTGCCCACGTCCGGACCGCTGGGGCGGGCCGTCTTGCTGAACAACGCCACAAATATAAGCGAGCCCACAGCGACCATCCCGGCCTTGCCCGGAGGGAAATTAAGGTAGAAAAGCCCATAGATTAGCACGGCGAGGGGTAGAAGGAACTGCCATCCTTTTACTAACACCGTCGATGTTTTAGGCAGACTTTCTATCGGTAGCCCGGTGATGTTATGCTTGGCCGCTTCCAGGTCGATCTGGACGAACAATACGAAATAATAGAGCAGCGCGGGTACGAGGGCAGCTAGTACGACCTGGCTGTAGGGCATCTCGAGGAATTCGGCAATCAGGAAAGCGGCGGAGCCCATGACCGGCGGCATGATCTGACCCCCGGTAGATGCTACCGCCTCTACCGCTCCCGCCACTTCGGGTCGATACTTGTTCTTCTTCATCAACGGGATTGTGATGATCCCTGTCGTGACCACATTCGATACTGCAGTCCCGGAGATGGTACCGAACAGGGTGCTTCCGAAGACCGCGACTTTGGCGGGTCCACCCCGGTACTTGCCCATCAGGGCCATGGCCAGATCTGTGAAGAACGAGCCTCCGCCTGTGGCAAAGAGCGATTGTCCGAGCAAGACAAAGGGCAATACGATGCCGGAGGCGACGATCAGGGGGAGACCCAGGAGGGCGTTCGTGTCCAGATACAGGTAGGTGACCAACCGTTTCAGGCTCACGCCGCTCCCTCCCAGCAGGCCGGGCATATACTCCGCTGTTGCGCCATAGACGATGAAGAAAAGTAGGATGACGAGGAGGGCTTTACCCATAAACCGACGGGTCGCCTCGATCAGCAGCAAGAGCGAACACGCCCCGAGGAGGTACTTGTCGGGGGTAGAGACCGCCAGCACATACAGCAATCTGGGGTAGAGCACCATGATGTAGAAGCCGACGACCAGACTGAGCCCCACACCGATCCAGTCGTACCAGGGCACACGATCTCGTGGGGAGGAGGCGTTTGCGGGAACCAGGAGAAAAATCGAAGCCAGGGAGAGTGCCCAGAATAGTCCGAGATATTGCTGCCGGAAGATCGCGAAACCGAAATAGGTGGGGATGTCGGTTGCCCAGAGGGCGCCGCATATGGTGATCGCGGACAGGAAACTGGTCTCTACGGTGCGAGCAGTGCCATGAAGGGATCGATATCTCTGGGGAGGGGTGGCTTTCTCAGACATGGGTCTCCTCTCTTATCCGCTGGCATGATTCGCAATCATTCAATATGTAACGGCAACCGACCGCCATTTGGAGGGGGAAGGTGGTTCACCCGATAGGGATGCATCACCGGTGCCCCATATCAGGGCAACGGTGATGCGGACGGGAATTAAAGATTAGGGAAAAGTTCTATTTCGCCGCTTCGGCAAGCGCCTTGGCTTGCACCGCGTCCATGCCGCCGCTCCAGAGACCGAGCTCTTTGTATGCCTTGATGGCCCCAGGATGATAAGGAATCGTCATATTATCCTTGACCATTTTCTGGCGGGAGAAGCCGCGCAGTAAAGCAAAAGCACCCTTTAATTCTTTCTCCGACTTGTAGAGGGCCTTCACAACCGCTGCCACGGCGTCATCTCCAAGCTTTGAGCTCGTGGTGACGTAGGTGTCGTACGCCTGTACTTGGATGTCCTCGAGGACCCCAGCGGTGGCGCCTTTTTTCATAGGAGCCGCGTAAGTCCCACCCATCACGTCCTGCATCCGTTTCACGGCATCCGGGTTGGGATCGATGGAC
>JAQYVK010000118.1 GCA_030145585.1 Desulfatiglandales bacterium
GCGGTATATTTTCGGCATCCGTCTTG
Organism: Desulfatiglandales bacterium; assembly: GCA_030145585.1. Lineage (GTDB taxonomy): Bacteria > Desulfobacterota > DSM-4660 > Desulfatiglandales > HGW-15 > JAQYVK01. Next base: position 27 of record JAQYVK010000118.1, read on the forward strand.
CCGATGGCCAATGCCTATGTAGCCGATTGCACCACAGAAAAAGACCGAGGTCGCGGGATGGCCTGGTTGGGAAGCGCCGTAGGCCTGGGAATTGTGGTTGGACCTGCAATGGGGGTGTTTCTATCCCAATTGGACCTTCATCTGAACTATGGGTTCGGTCACTTCCGTATCGATAGTTTTTCATTACCTTTTTTTGCAGCCTCTCTTCTTTCACTCTTGTCATTAGGAGCGGCGATGCGTTGGCTGCCGGAATCTCGCAAACCAATCACCGCAGAATCCCCTGGGCAACCGGTACATCTTGAAAAGGGCTTGAAATCCAAATCCATTCGAAGGTTCTTTCCCCGCTGGTTTGGGCCGTTTCTGGCGTTGGCCTTTCTCAACCAGTTTGCTCTGGCCCTTTTTGAGGGGACCTTCGCCCTCCATGCAAAACAGGGGCTCCCATTCGGACCGTCTGAAATGGGATTGGTGTTCGTAGTGTGTGGGTTTGTCATGGCTGCCGCGCAGGCTACTGTTGTGGTCTGGCTTATCTCACGCCTGAGTGAAAGGGTTCTATTGCAGACTGGATTCACCTTAATGGGCGTGGGATTGGCGATGCTGATGACCACCCAAAACCTCAGTTTCATCCTGTTATACGTAGCCATATTTGCGTTTGGCGTGGCTTTAATCGTTCCCTGTTTGGCATCGTCTGTGTCCAAGCGCGCCGGTAACCGGTCAGGGGCCGCGCTGGGGCAGTTGGTTTCCGCCAATAATTTGGGACAGGCCGGTGGCCCGATAGTAGGAGGCGTTCTTTTTGTCTGGCAAATTCATGCGCCTTATTTATTGACATCGTTATTGCTTTTTGCAGCGGCAGTCTATGTGACTAGATCGATGTTATTCCGTTCAGTTTGATTTTCGCCTAAAAAAGAATTAAGACTTTTTTGAATCTCATATCGGCAAGGCAAGCGAAATTAACTGATTATTAGCGGTCTTATAATAATAGCGTCGTTGATCTGTAAAATCTCTCCCAACCTCCCTTTTCAAAGGGAGGGGTTACCCCTCTTAGGAAAAGAGGGGTCAGGGGAGATTTCCCAATGGCCATGTCAATTCAATTTGGAGACCCTTTATTAAAGTCCCAATGATTCTCCAACTAAAAGCGCACAAGCTTCGATAAAGAAACAGCGAAGGAGGTGAAAAGAATTGGAACAGGCGTTTGGGACAAGAACTTGGCATAGAGAGAGATCACTCTATTTGAGTGTAGCCATTATATCTATTTCCGTTTTAATGTTGGAGATTGGATTGACCCGGATCTTTTCCGTAATATTTGATTTCCATTATGCGTTTCTGGTCCTTTCCACGGCCATTTTGGGATTAGGCGTCGGAGGCATGGTTGTCCATGTAAGAGCTCGGAAAATATCAACTCCTGATCTAAAACCGCTTGTAGAGCTCCTGCCCATCTCTTCGGGATTGATGGCTCTTTCAATCCCAATAATGACTATCCTCCTCATCAAGGTTCCCTTCTTCCAACAGATACTTTTCGCCGCCATGTTGGCCTTTGCACCTTTTTTGTTCGGAGGGATATTCCTTGCCGTGGCATTCCGGCTATTGCCGGAGATGAGCCCAAAGGTGTACGCGGCCGATTTGATAGGAGCAGCGATCGGATCGGTCTTAATCGTCTTTGCGCTCAAACTGGGTGGGATTACGGTAAGTTTGCTGGTGGCCGTTATTGCCTCTATTCCTGCGGGCCTTTTCGGTTTAAAAGAATCTTCAAACAAAATAAAGAAAACGGCCTCATGTCTTTTGATGGGTGGGCTCATGTTTCTGCTTCTCTTCAATTATTTCACCGATTTTTTTGGAATGATGCCGTCATCAAAGGGCGCCGACAAGGAAATGGCCCATTTATTGGCCCATCCGACTAGAGGAGCCAGCGTGGTCGAGTCCCGCTGGAGCGCTTTTGGGAGAACGGATCTGGTCAGGGACGCAGAAGACCCAAATGAAATGGTCTTCTTTATAGATGGAACCGCCGGTACGGGAATGTATCGTTTTGATAAGGACATAAGCTCTTTGGATAAGCCCGAATTTAATCATTTCCCGGGATACTTCCCTCTCAAATTGTTACCGGAAGAGGAAAAGGAGAAGGTTTTGATTATCGGTGCAGGGGGGGGGAGGGAAGTGCTCCTTTCTCTTTTAGGGGGGGCCAAAGAGATCACAGCCGTGGAAGTCAATAAAGACCTTGTGGATTTAATGAAGGAATATGCTGACTTTAATGGGGGAATTTATAAGAGCTTTCCGGGCGTGGAGGTGGTGGTTGAAGAGGGGAGAAATTTTATTCGGGCCACAAAAGCACAATATGACATCATTATGTTGACTCTTCCGATAACCAATACTAGCCGAAGCCCAGAGGGTTTCGCACTCACTGAGAATTTTCTTTTTACAGTAGAGTCTATCAGTGACTATTTGGACAGGCTTAAGCCCAACGGACGGCTAATTGTGGTGGCCCATGGGGAATTGGAGATATACAAACTTATATTTACCAGTCTGGCGGCCCTTAAAAAAAGAGGCGTCAGCCAATCCGAAGCAATGACGCACATGTATACGGTAGGCCCTAAAATGTTTCCGGTATTTGTTCTAAAAAAATCGCCTCTGACCAGTGAGGAAGCCGAGCGGGTACATGAAAGTATGCACGAAATGGAATTTTCGTCTATTTCGTCCTTTATTCCTTTTGTCGGGCAGGTAAAATATGTCATCTCCTTAGACGAGGAGATCTATCTGGAACATTTTATGTTAAACAAGAGTTTATATCTTCTGTTCGAGGGAGAGATAACTCCCGATGAACTGATCAATTTCGCTGATGCCGACCTTAGGGTCGTCACTGATAACGACCCCTTTTTTTACAAATTTAATCGGGGTATCCCTTTGATGCTCCCTTTGGTCCTAATATTCTCGACCATAGCCATGATAGGGGGTTGGCTGATGAGGCCAGGACACACTGGGGAAAAATATGCCTCAACAAGCAACGTGCTTTTTCTTTTCCTATTCTCCTTTCTTGGTGTCGGGTTTATGTTGATTGAAATTTCGCTGTTCCAGAAATTCACCCTTTTTTTAGGGCAGCCGGTCTATTCCATATCCATATTACTTTTTTCAATCTTGATCGGTGCAGGGATAGGCAGTTGGATGAGCGGGAATTTATGGAAGCGGAGAACCCTTTTTAAACTTCGGCTGGCCGCTTTAATGGTAGGTTTGGTTGTTGTGATCTATATCCTAATCCTAAAACAGGTCTTTGGCTTTTTCCTCGGCACGCCGTTTTTAACAAGAATGTTTATTTCTTTTCTTCTGTTAGCACCCTTAGGGTTCTTCATGGGAATGCCTTTCCCTTTAGGGATGAAGATGCTGGCCGAGTCCGGTCTTGAACATTATGTGCCCAGAATGTGGGGCGTCAACGGCATCGGATCTGTCTTAGGGTCTGCCCTTGCGATCATCCTGGCTATTAGTGCCGGCTTCTCATATTCTCTGATTCTCGGCGCCATTCTCTATTTTTTAATCGTTATCCTGTTTTCCATGGGCTTCCTTTTTTCAAAAACCCGCAATTCGTCCTTAGGTCAACCTTTTCAAACAAAATAATTTGGCTCTTGAAAAGAGTATCAAACGGCATTCCTTATTTTAACTCTAATAAATAACGATCGTCTCAGGAAGTGGGATTCAGGCCGGTTGTTCCAAACATCAATTAAAAGTTTTATTGGATAAACAAAAGCAACGAAGGCGAGATCCTATAAGGTAGATCACAAAAATGATGAGGTAATTAACATGCGGATACTTTTTATCCATAGGGCATACGAATTGGATACTTAATACCCGCTTTTTCGCTTTTCTATTTGATAAAATATCATTTCAATATAAAGAAATATTAAAACCCCTTTAGTTTTAGGCAGTTATGTCATGAGCTTTCTTTTGGCACGGCCGTTGCTATACCTTTTCAGTAGGGAAAAGGATAGCTCGGTTTTCCGAATCCCGGAATACCCATTTCCGACCCCCTTAATAAGGGAAAAGATCTTTTATCCTCTTAAAATTTTACAACCTGACGTTCGTATTTATTCTAAGGATAATTGGCAATGCCCCGAAGGAACCGTTAACGGGTTTATAATACAAAGAATTCTCCAAGAAAGGAGATAAGAAATGGCTATCGATTTGGTTTGCGGGATGATCGTCGATGAGAAATCATTCACTGCCAAGACCTCTTATGATGGAAACAAATATTTTTTTTGCGCTACTCATTGCAGAGAGGTTTTCGATTTGGAGCCTCGAAAATATATCGAAGAGAACATGGAATGGGGCGAGGCCGTTGATCCGGTCTGCGGAATGACGGTAAACATACCAAAAGCCGCCGCCATGAGTTTTCTTCAAGATCAGTTTATCTATTTCTGCAACAAAACATGTAAAGAGATATTTGATACTTCACCCGAAAAATATTTTGAGGCCCAAAAGGAAGGCGGGCTTGAGGTGGTAGCCCATTTATTCGGAAAAGATTTGAGTAAAGTTGACCTTCCCATTACCGGAATGAGCTGCGCCGGTTGCGTCGTCGAAATTGAGAAGGGGCTGTCCAAGATGAACGGCATCGTGGATGCAAGGGTGAATTTTGAGACCGAGAATGCCACCATCTATTTCGACCCTTCCGAGGTCGGTATGCGTGATTTTATGGCGACCATCAAAGAGTTGGAAAGTCGATTAAGTGCTGATATGACCAAACAGATTAAAGAGGCTGTTTAAATAGTCCTCAGCCGGTAAAACGGAAGGAATGCGGATCCAGGTTACACACAGGAAGCATTCGCTTTTTTTGAGAAGGGATTATTTGTATTTAGTTTATCAATATAAAAGTAATATCTAAGGGAACTTATGACTGGGTTTTTCTTATAACAAAGCCAAGTGTTCCTCTGAGAGGAGAAAAAATGGCTAATGAAATATTAAATGAAAAAGTTACCTTGAAGATTGGAGGCATGAGCTGTGCCGCCTGCGCCGCAACCATAGAAAAGACTCTCCGACGGGTGGAAGGGGTATCCGAAGCCGCTGTCAACTTTGCTGTCGAGAAGGCCATGGTGGAATATGATTCATCGCATGTGAAACAGGCGGACCTGATAAATGCGGTGGAATCGGCCGGCTATTCGGTCGTGGGTGAGAAAGAGAAGGCGATGCTTAGGATTGGCGGGATGAGTTGTGCCGCCTGTGCCCAAAAGATCGAAAAGAATCTTAATAAAAAGAAAGGCGTCATGAAGGCGGCAGTGAACTTTGCTTCTCAAACCGCGATGGTAAGTTACGATTCCGCATTGACCGGTGTAGAAGACCTGGAAGAGGTTATTAAGGATACTGGATACGAGGTCATCAAAGTCTCGGGAGAGAAGACGGTCGAATTCAAGGTCATAGGCATGGGTTCCGACCATTGTGCCGAAGTGGTTAAGAAGGCGGTGGAGAAACTTGAAGGGGTGAAAGAAGTAGAGACAAACTTCCCTAACTCCTACGCCCGAATTTCTTATGATGAAAAAAAGTTGAACACCCGACAGATCATCAGAGCCATCTCCGCTGCCGGTTATAAACCGGAACTTATTGAAGCAGGAGAGGACGCTGCGGATATAGAAAAAGAGGCACGGGAAAAGGAAATCAGGACCTTGAAGAAAAAGTTTATCTTGGCGGCTATATTTGCCTTTCCCATCTTTTATGTGGCCATGTCGGATTTAATCAGCAAGAGCCTTTTGCCTGGATTTATAAATCCTGAGCATTTCCCAGGCCGGTTCGCCCTGACGCAGATTGTTTTATCCATTCCCGTGATTATTGCCGGCTGGAACTTTTACCGCATAGGTTTCCCCAATCTCTTTAAAGGTTCGCCTAATATGGATTCGCTCATTGCCATGGGGACATCAGCCGCCTATCTTTACAGTTTTTATGCTGCTGGTTTGGTGTTCCTGGGCAAAGATCCCGATGGGAAATATGTAATGAGCCTTTACTTTGAGACGGCAGCCGTCATCATAGCCCTGATTTTATTTGGGAAGCTTTTAGAGGCCTTAACCAAAGGCAAGACCTCAGAAGCGATCAAGAAGCTGATGGGACTTGCCCCTAAGACGGCCATTATTGAAGTGGACGGGGTTGAAGAAGAGGTTCCAATCTCCGAGGTGCAGGCCGGAGATGTGGTTATCGTCAAGCCTGGCGAGAAGATACCCGTGGATGGCGAAGTCATTGAAGGAAGAACGGCCGTAGATGAATCCATGCTAACGGGGGAAAGTATGCCGGTAGAGAAGCATCCCGGTTCTGAAGTCACCGGTGCCACCTTGAATAAGACCGGCTCCATTAAATTCAGGGCTGAAAAGGTGGGGAAGGATACGGCTTTGGCCCAGATTATCAGGCTGGTTGAAGAAGCTCAAGGGTCAAAGGCACCCATTGCCCGTATGGCGGACATCGTTGCAGGCTATTTTACCTGGGGCGTGATTAGTATTGCCATCCTTACGGCTATAGTCTGGGTTTTGGTGGGGACCGTTTTCGGAGTTACGCTCGTAGGTGGAACCTTTCTCTTCACTCTGACGGTAGTCATCGCCGTACTGATTATTGCCTGCCCCTGCGCTCTGGGACTGGCCACGCCCACTTCAATTATGGTGGGGACAGGCAAAGGGGCGGAACAGGGTATCCTCATTAAAGATGCCGAGGCTCTGGAGAATTTCCGGAAGATCGATTTTGTCATCTTCGATAAAACCGGCACGCTTACAGAAGGAAAGCCCCGGGTTACCGACATTCTTGCCTTTAATGACCAAAATGAAGATGAGGTCCTCAAGATTGCTGCCAGTGGTGAAAAGAAATCGGAACATCCCTTGGCCGAGGCCATTGTCAACGAAGCAGAAGAGCGAAAATTGGAGTTATCGGAAGTGGTTGATTTTAACGCCATCCCCGGGCATGGGATAGAAATAAACCTGAATGGGTCAAAAATATTTATGGGCAACCGAAAGTTGATGGATGACCAGGAGATAGATTTGAAAATAGCCCAGGATGAGGATGTCCGTTTAGCCAATGAGGGGAAGACGCCCATGTTTATAGCCAAAGATAAAACCCTGATAGGGATTATCGCTGTGGCCGATGTCTTAAAAGAAAACAGTGAGAAAGCCGTCAAACAACTTCACGAATTGGGAATAAAGGTAGCGATGATCACCGGCGATAACAGAAGGACGGCCGAGGCGATTGCCGGCATTGTGGGTATTGACCGGGTCTTGGCGGAGGTCCTACCGGAAGATAAGTCAAAGGAAGTGAAAAAACTTCAAGATGAAGGGCATTATGTGGCTATGGTGGGAGACGGGATTAACGATGCTCCTGCCCTGACGCAATCAAATGTGGGGGTAGCTATAGGCGCGGGCACGGATGTGGCTATTGAGTCGGCCAAGATCGTTCTCATGAAGAGCGATATTCTCGATGTGGTCAAGGCCTATAAGTTAAGCAGTTCCACTTTAAGGAATATCAAACAGAATCTATTCTGGGCTTTTGCATACAACTCCACGGGTATCCCCATTGCGGCGGGTGTGCTTTATCCGTTTTTTGGCTTTCTCCTCAGTCCGGTCATTGCCGCCGCAGCGATGGCTTTTTCCTCTATTTCAGTGGTTTCCAACGCCCTAAGGTTGAAAGCGGCAAAGCTGTAAAAAGTTGTAAGCAAGCACATAAACATAGACCAGACGGATTATCCACAAGACCGGAATGGGCATAACGCGATCATTGATCACAGAATCGAGGCCAAAATCTGAAGCAAGAGGATCCGGCTAGGGAATATCTATTGATGAAAGAGAGTGACATTCCACCGATCGCTTGGGTAGCCGGCCGAAACCCCACCCAACCATGAGAAGACCCCTATATTCGTGGCCACTGATTAAAAGCCAGCCAGCTTACACAGATAGACACCCTCATAGAGAATTCAAAGGAAGCGGTGGGTGCTCTTGATACCATCACCCTTGGCTTCCACCTTGATGGATACTTCTTATCCGATTGGATACCCCCCTCGAAAAATGGTTGGATACTATGTATCCACTTTCCCACTCTTTTCCCTAGAAAATAACGCTTTTATGATTTTAAAACCAAATAAATCGTGTTATATCAAGTAATTGAATGCTAATGCCACAAAGTGGCATACCCCTTGCAAAATAGGTAGACATGAACGCGAAAAAGGATCACCTGCTATTAAAAACTTGAAATGAATCCGAAGAAATATTCGGTGACTCGGCGACCGTAACAATAATCAGGAAGAGAAAGGGTGAGGATACAAGTGGAACATGGTGCAGAAGCGTATGGTCTTTGGTCCGTGGTCGTGGTCAACACCTTGATCATCTTAATTTTTGTATTCAGCTTTTTCCGCCCACGCACCAGTCGGGATTGGCGGACATTAGGCGCGTTCACTGCCTTTGTATTAGCCCTTTTTTCTGAAATGTACGGGTTTCCCTTGACCATCTACCTTCTTTCGGGCTGGCTGGGTAGCCGTTTCCCCGAAGTCAACTGGCTTTCACACAATTCCGGCCATATTCTGCAGACAGTATTGGGCTGGCAGGGAGATGCCCATGTCGGCCCACTACATCTCATCAGTACCTTACTCATTATAGGCGGCCTTTTCCTGCTCGCCTCTTCCTGGAAGGTGCTGCTCCGGGCACAGCAAAACAACAGCCTTGCTATCAGCGGACCGTATGACAAAATGAAACACCCACAGTATGCGGCATTTATGATGATTATGATCGGTTTTCTGATTCAATGGCCGACCCTGCCGACCCTGGTAATGTTTCCCTTTTTGGTCTGGCTCTACGTCCGCCTGGCCAAGCGAGAAGAAAGGGAAACCCTTGCGGCGTTTGGGGAGTTGTACGTTCGTTATGCCAATAAAAGGCTGCGTTTTTTCCCGCGATTTGGGGTGGATAACGAGGCCATGGGGGTACTGTAATGATATTAGGGAAAGGATTGACATTGTGAAAAGTAATAATTCAAATCGATCTGAACAAACATGCTGTAGTAGCACGAATAGACCGCATGATATGATTGCCGGTAAGCCGGACTCGCAGGAAGAAACGGGTTCATACGAATTCGTTTCTTTCCCCATTGGAGGGATGAGCTGTCAGTCCTGCGTCGGAAGGATCGAGGAGGCCCTCTCGGGATGTCCCGGAGTGATCAAGGCAGTGGTTGATTTTCCCCGCCGGGAGGCCGGTATCCGGTTTGACCCGGCGAAAGTAAACCCGGATGTACTGAAGACCGTCATAGAGAAGGCAGGCTACAGGGTTCTGGAAAACCGGGCCGAATCTATTGAGGAGGAGGAATACGGGTCCAGCTTTCTATCACGCCTACGTCCCTACTTGATCGGAGCAGCCGCTTCTCTCGCCGTGGTTGGATTCTATCTTGGACTGCTTACCTTGACCTCCGACTGGCACAATGCACGATCCGAATTCGGAGAATATGGTTTGTGGATACTCGCCTTAGCGGCGGGACTAGGGGTGCAGGTCACCCTGTTCTTACTCTTCCGCGCATGGCATGGCGGGGGATCCCTGAAGGGGGCAAAGTGTAGTCTGGCCACCTCCGGGGGCATGTCCACCACTGCCATGGCGGCCTGTTGTTCTCACTACCTGGCGCTTGTGCTGCCGGCGTTGGGATTGCCTTTCCTATCTTCGGCCGCAGCGGGGCTGGCGAATTACCAAACGTACTTCTTTTTGGCAGGTATTCTTTCAAATCTTTTTGGAATCGGATTTATGCTCCGACTTATGATCCGGAGCGGCATGATTCGAATAGAGGCCCTTGGAAATCGTATGACCTTTGGGGCTGAACATATAAAACAGTAGAAAGGAGAATTGGAATGAAGATGAGGATGATAATAAATCACGGTTTAAGAAACGCGATGATTGTAATTGCTTTGTTGGGGGTGATCAGTTTGGTATCCAACGCAGATGCTTTTAGTTCTAAAAAGAGCAGAAAGAATGGCGTGACAGTCGATGTGAAACCGATGAAGTTCATTTCAGGTCAGCCGGCTAAATTCAAAGTCCGGATGAATACACACTCCGTCGAACTTGAAGAGGACATGACGGCTGTTGCTACCCTTAGTGATGATCAGGGGCGCGAGTATACGCCGGTCAAGTGGGATGGCGCCGGTCCCAGTGGGCATCATCGAAGTGGAACACTGGTGTTCCCGATCCTGGAAGGTACGCCCAAATCTGTCACCCTGGTCATCAGGGACATCGCCAAAGTGCCGGAGAGAGTCTTTCAGTGGAATTTGGAGGATTAACAACATTCAAGGTCAACGGAAGAAGTCTATATCAAACGGATTGGAGGTTGAGCCATGATGTTCATGAATATTTTTTGGGTCCTCATTCTATTCGGTGTTGTATTCTTGTTAATCAAGTATCTATCAGGGACGAAGAAGGGCGATGGAATCCAAGGTTGGTTCGAGTCCAACCCCATTGAGATCCTCAGAGAGCGTTATGCCCGTGGCGAAATAGACCAGGCAGAATTCGAACGGATGAAACAGGACCTGGAGGAGGTGGGCTGATCGGCGATAGTAGTGGCCGTCTCCTTCAGTTAAACAACAACCAAACAACCTTAAAGAAAAAGAAAGGAGTACATCCAATGGAGGAAAAAACCGTGAATATACCTAAAATATCTTGTGGACACTGCGTGATGACCATCAAGCGTGAGGTTAGCGAGATGAAGGGTATCCAGTCTGTAGAAGGGGATGAGACCACCAAGAGGGTGACCATCAAATGGGATGCCCCGGCTACGTGGGAGAAGATCTCGGGAACCCTGCAAGAACTCGGATATCCGACTTCTTAGTATCGCGTTCGAAGATTGTGGAAACCCATCGACTTAAAGACGACGGTCGTTCAGCGCCTTAAGTTTGATGAGCCGGCGTCTTTACCGGTTGCGTTATGCGGGAAAGGTCATATAAGGACAAGGAGGTTAAGATGCGCTTCAAAATTTATATCCTATCAATGGTCATTACTGTCGCCTTTGCGTTCTCAACCATAGCTTATGCCCAAGGGATGGGTGGCGGAAATGGAGGTGGAGGCGGCATGATGGGCGGCCAAGGCGGCGGCATGGGGGGGAATGGAGGCGGCGGTATGATGGGTTCCGGGCAATGGCGGAGCAAACTCTGGGATTTATTCTCAAATCGATCCGGAAACGTGGACCAAGGGAAAGACCGGCAACGAGCAGCACTCAGAACCCAGATACAGGAAAAAAGAAGAGAATTGGCGTCTCTGGTCCGGTCAGAAAATCCGGACAGGGCCTTGATCGACCAAAAGATCGAAGAACTCGACCGGCTTGAAGCGGAACTGGATGCCGACATAGCCGCTTCCGAGGGTATGAAGTGATAATTCAATGTCCAATAATCTGGATGATGTCAAGCGTGAGAAGGCCAGGAAATTAGATGCATCCTATTCTTATAGAAATCGGAACTTTTTCCATACGCTGGTATGGTGTCATGATTGTAACAGCCTGCATTGTAGGGATATGGGTCGCTGGTAAAGAGGCCGAGAGAAAAGGTATAGACAAGAAGATCATCCAAGATTTTTCTCTTTACGCCATCATGGGGGCCATTATCGGGGCCCGTTTCTATTATGTCGTATTTGGGGACTGGTCCCGGTTTATAGAAAATCCTCTCACGCTCTTTGCCATCTGGCAGGGGGGGCTCGCCATCCACGGAGGGATTTTAGGTGGGCTTCTGGTTGGTTTCTTCTATACCAGGAGACATAATATTTCTTTTTTAAAATTGGCCGATACGTTTGCACCATCCCTTATCCTGGGACAGGCCATTGGTAGGATCGGATGTTTTTTCAACGGAGACGCCCATGGATATCCCACAGACCTGCCCTGGGGGATAGTTTACTCCCCTGAGAGCCCTGCGGGGCAGATGTTTCCTGGACAGGCCATTCACCCTACCCAACTCTATGAGATGATCCTCAATCTCATTATTTTTGGTATCCTATGGAAGGTCAGGAAGAAGATGAAAATAGATGGACACCTGTTCCTTCTTTACGTAATGCTATATTCTATCATTCGGATTTTTGTAGAGCATTTCCGTGCGGATAAACTCACCTACTTGAGTCAATTCTCTGCCGCCCAATCCATGGGGATTTTAGGGATTGTTCTGAGCATTAGCCTCATGGTATATGTTAAGGGCAAAAAGACCCCCGGATGAGCACACCCTACTCTCCTCCCTGAAAGATCACAATTGAGAATACATTCTATGAAAAAGAAATTCAGATATAGATTATTTTTAGGTTCAATTTTGGTCTCATCGGCCATCCTGGGCTTTATTCTCACGATCACCTCTTTTAAAACCCTTCAAGTGGACAAGAACTTCTCCCATTTGATCCATGAAGAAAATGAAGCCCTATTGATCAATTCATTGCGATTTGGTCATGCCATGATGGCGAGAGTAGGGGAGGAACGTTACCAGGGGCTCATCGATATAGCACTGAAAAGTAAATTTATTCTTTATCTATCTATTTTGGACGATGAAGGACATGTAATCGCCCAAAGCCAACCCCTCCCTGGTTTTAGGGTCAAGGATTCCTACGACACTGATCGTCTGGGAGATGGCATCATCCTGAGGGAAACAAATGAACTCATTTTTACTTCCTATGTTGCCGAAAAAAACTTCTCAGACGGAGAGCTTATGGGAACTCCTGATCCAAGAACGGACCTCAAGGGAGAAGACCATGGGCACCCGGCCTGGTATCTGGTTGGATTGGATGTTTCCTTCTTTAAAAAGCATTATAATGATATGTTGATTCAAACCATCGCCATCGCGGCTGCCATCTTTGTTTTCGGAATACTTGCTGTCATCTTTGTTTGGATAGTACAACGTTACGAATTGGCACACTTGTCCATAGAGCGACTCCAAAAAATCAAACGTATGTTATCCAATTTCGTTCCGGAAACAGCGAAAAAAATAATCGAAGACGATCCGGAAAAGGCCTTGTTGGATAAGTCCATCCGGGATGCCACGGTCCTTTTCCTTGACATCGAATCCTTCACAATCCTGGTTCAAGAATACCCTCAGGAAAGGGTTAACCGCGTCGTTGAAAACTATTTTTCCCTGTTTTTGGATGTGATCCAAAAAAACGGGGGAGACATCAACGAGACTGCCGGAGATGGGCTGATGGTCATTTTTTTAAATTCGGATCGCGGAGAACATGCAAAGAACGCTATCCGGACATCACTTGAAATTAAACGGAAATGCATAGAGATATCTCAGATGGGGGATATAGACTTGTTTCCCATCCAGGTAAATATCGGAATCAGCTCAGGGGAGGTCTACCTGGGGTCGACGAAAATGAGGGGAGCCGGAGGCGATCGATGGACATTCACCGCCTCGGGTAAGGTTACGATCCTGGCAGCACGTCTTTCGCAATTCGGTCGAGGGGCGCAGATTTTAGTTTCCGAAGAGACCGCCAGTAGAAACGGAGCGGGCTTTTCCATGAAGCCCCTGGGAACTGTCGCATTGAAAAATTTGAAGTACCCCAGCAAAATTTTTCAGGTCATGGATAAATAAATGCAACCCAGTGAATCGTGGATTTGGTCTTTTTTCGAAGTGAAAGAAGTACTCAAATTGAGTTTAATGTATTCACCTTGGCGCTTTTCCCTCCTCATTCAACGGTAAGCCGATAGCTGCCGGGCCGGTGTCGGCCGGAATCCGAAGCAATAGCGTGAAACGGTCGCTACCAATCGGGTATTCACCCAGTTCAGATTTTCTGAGCATAGCCGGGCTCAGGGCTGGCTCCATAAGGCCCGTTCTCCACGTTTTGGTTTGTGGGGACCATGCACAATATATTGGGCATAGCATCTTCGTTGTAGAAAGCTCAATCAATCGTAGTTAATAAATCATGGGCACCCTGTAAAAAACTGATCTATTCTATGACGCTTATTGTAATTGGCCTTGTCATGAAATATCGAGGATTTTAGGCTAAGGGACTTTTCTTCACATTTCGCATCGATGACAAGCTCCTTTATCTTCGAGCCATCAGCCCCTTTTGGAATAGTGACGGTAAGTTCCTTGCAGGCAATGGGCTTTTCCTCCTTAATTATTTTAAAAACGAGACTAACATTTGAGCGATCGAAGTTAATGTAATTTTTGACGCTATAGTTTATGATAATTTCTTCCTCTTCACAGGCAAAGTCATGAATAATTAGCTTTAAATCCGCAGCATAGGTAGGGCCAAGAAATGGACTGATAAAATAAAGCAATACACTTAAAAAGAAGATAGTTTTTTTCATTATTGTACCCTCCAAAATGGAAAAAAGGTAAGGTGACGGGGTTCCTCGTCCTCCTTGGCCGACCTATCAACAGCGGACAAGCCAAAAGGATACTATAGTGTCACGGCTTGAGAGAAAGAAAGCCGAGACTCCCACTACCGAAAAACGTATAAGGGGGCGCTGGTTCTGGAATAACTTATAGAATAATCGATTGAATTATCTTTTCTATCGATGATTTTATTTTATACCATACCATTTGTTTCCAGGTACTTCAATATTCCTGCATGCACCCGTCCCGGAGATTTGTTATTTGCAGAATTGGTGCGGAACCTATGACCACCTCTTTTCATCTGCCATTGAAAGGGTCTTGGTAGGTGTGATGTGGCTGGGAGCTCAGTGACCAGCCACACCGACCTAAAGGGAATAACAAATGTTGCAAACCTGGGTGCAAACCTGGGTTGATCATCTGCACACTTTTATGTTAAAAGAAAGGTTATTTTTATTCCTATTGGCAAGTGAAGGTAATCTCCGAAAAATTCTTGTGAACCTCTAACTTAGGATTTAGACAATGAAACGCCAATACTTTATTTTTCTATTTCTTTTAACCCTGATAATCCCGGGCACAGGCCTTTCACAGGATAAAGTCACGGGCATGGACTCTCTTTCCATTGAAATCTGGCCCGATTATGATCGAACCTCTGTCCTGGTCATGTTGACCGGCACTCTACTCGCTAACACAAAGTTGCCTGCATCTGTCACACTTCCAATTCCGAAAACAGCCCGGTTGAATGCCGTTGCTCGTATAGACAGCAGTGATGGCGAGATGAAAGATGATATCATTTCCACCCCTTCCCCAGATGGGATTACCTTCATTATTCCCGATTTACGTTTTAGGGTGGAATACTATCTCCCTTATACCGTCAATAACAACCGGCGCACCTTTAACTTTACCTGGTTGGCCGATGTATCCGTTGATAATTTTCAAATAAGGGTTCAACAACCGAAATCTGCAAGTTCTCTTACCACAGTACCCGGAACTATAGATGTAGCAAGCGGTGAGGATGGGTTTACCTATCATGCTTTCCCAATTCAATCTGTCCAAGCCGGGCAGCAATTTTCAGTGCAAGTGGATTATACAATGACTTCGCGACAGTTGTCGGTTGCGAAATCGGTTCCTCCAGGTAGACAGGAAACTGTAGTGCCTCCCACCACAAAAGGGAAGGTCGGCATTTGGCCCATCATGGTTATTGTTGGGATTGTAATCATTCTAGCCATTTTCTTTGTTTGGAAGTCAGGCGCCCGTCGAACTGAGGCCAACCGGCAAGTCACCCCACAGGCAAAGTCAAAGGCAACTTCCCCATCAAGATTTTGTACCAAATGTGGAAACCCGACAGGTAAAGATGATAGGTTTTGTGGTAAATGCGGATTGGCCCTAAAAGGTGGATGAAGCATTAAGTCGTTATGAGAGTTTGTGATATATGAAATCGATCCACCAGTATGACACCCAAATGAACCATCTTATCTCAATCGAAAGGTCGTTACACAAGTCTTGCTTTTATCGAAGGTTTCAATCACCCCCTGGGCTTTCCGATCAAACCCCTGAATCGTAAGTTCGATCCTACGATCTCTAGGAAGCCAGAGTTCAAAGAAGCCATTTCTCAAGGTGGCGATCGTTTCATTGACAAGGACATTTCCGTTTTGGTCGGTGGCTCTCACATCAAACTTTTTTTCGGGCAATTCCCCCTGACAGGAGGACATATAGTGAATTATTCATCTATGCGTCTGATTTATGAAGGGGGCCACTGCGACCAGCATCTTCTCTTCAGGAAGAGGAATCTTTTTAACTTTTTTTTCGGACAATTCAAATACAACCTCTCGGGTGGTCACGTAGCTCTTAATCTCTTCTTTGGACCATTTCCATTCGTTGGCGAGTGCCATAGCCTGAGTGGCATCCACTTTTTTCAAGATAGCCTCAGGGGAATTCTTATCAGGCCCGCAGCCAGACGCTGAAAAGAGCATAATTAGTCCAAAAAGTAGACTTAGAGACGTGGAGAGTTTTTTCATCTTTTTCTCCTTACAAAAGTT
>JAQYVK010000119.1 GCA_030145585.1 Desulfatiglandales bacterium
AGCCTCAGCCACACCGAAGAACACCCAGGTCTATCGCGTACAAAAGGGAGATTCTCCATACCTGATCGCTAAGAGGCATCAAATGAATCTTGGGGAGTTCCTTGAAATAAATAACATGACACTCCGGAGTACTATCTTCCCCGGCCAGAAGCTACATCTTAAGGCCAACTGATCAGTCATGTCTATGGAGGCGGTGTTTAGGGACCGTCACAAGGGCATGAGGATTCAAACCCATGATAGGCTAGACGATGTCATGGCGATGGAAGCTAGACTCAAAACACTTCTGAAGGCCCCCCTAAGTTTCATCATCACCGATAACACCCACTCAATCATTTCAGTAAAAAGCAACAAGCAGGCCTATATCCTTCGTCCCCATCACATGTTTCTGGATGCCCCTGAACCGGCTTTTAAAGGAGCTTTCTGATTACCATTAAGGTATTATGAAAGAAAGGTGTAAGGTTTAGGGTACAGGGATTAAAAATACTGGATTGAAGGATTTTAGACCATATACCGTAAACCGCATACCTTAAACCGTTTAGTCATGGTGCCTTGAGCCATATATTGACATCTTCTTCAATATTTTTTAATCTTGATACGACCTAATCGGGAATGATCTCACAAGCTCATTTGAGCAACCAAACAACCCCTTTCGGTATTCATGATGGGACACATCTTCGATATTTCGTCTGCCAGGCTTTTTGAATCCTGGTACCACTCACCCCAGGGGAAGGCCATGGATGAATTGATCAATGGATCAATCCTCGGTTTGCTCAATCCCCAACGGGGCGAAAGGGTCTTGGACATCGGTTGTGGCGAAGGAAATCATCTATTATTCTTGGGTTCGTTAGGGCTTGATATCAATGGCATAGATGCCTCTCCCTATATGATTAGTCGTGCCAGGGAGAGACTGGGAGACCGCTGCACTTTAAAGACTGGGATGGCCGAAGACCTTCCGTTCGATGACAATGAATTTGATCTGGCCGTTTTTATCAATACCCTTGAGTTTCTTGATGACCCCCTACAGGCTTTGAGGGAGGCGGGAAGGGTGGCCAAGAGAAAGGTCTTCATCGGGACCATGAACAGTCTTTCCTGGCATTGTCTGTCTCGTAAATCAATGGGGTTTTTTCGTAAATCCATTTTCAAACATGTCAGATTTTATAACATATGGGAGTTGAAATCCTACATGCAAATGGCCTATGGAGATGTCCCCATTTCATGGCGCTGTGCCCCGGTTGGGTCATCTATTTTGGGGAGAATGGACAAACTTTTCATAGAGCGCTGGAACATACAGCATTGCCCCTTCGGATCATTTCTTGGGCTTTCCGCGAAAATATTGTACCGTCAAAAAACGGAACAACATCCTTTGAAGGTGAGTCTCAAAAAGGCAGGACAATCCATTGCCCGCGGGGTCACCATGAAAAAAATAAATCGTGTGAAGCGGGATCATCGGGATGAAAGAAGCGTATCTATATGAAAAATTGGAGCATGAAAGGGTCCGGTGTATCCTCTGTAGCCATAAATGCCTAATAAAAGATGGGGCAAAAGGGATATGTGGGGTACGGGAAAACCGTGGTGGTAAGTTGGTAAGCCTTGTTTATGGAAAGGTTATTGCCCAGCATATAGACCCCATAGAAAAAAAACCCCTTTTTCACTTTCTACCGGGAAGCCGTTCCTATTCCATTGCCACGGTCGGATGTAATTTCAAATGTAGCTTTTGTCAGAATGCGGATATCTCCCAAATGCCCAACGACCAGGACCAGATCTGGGGAGAAGATGTAACGCCCCTCGAGATCGTGGAAGAGGTCCTATCCAGCCGATCCGCAACTATCGCATACACCTATACGGAGCCCACCATCTATTATGAACTGGCCCTCGATACGGCGCGTCTAGCCGTTACCAAGGGAGTAAAAAATATCTTTGTATCCAATGGATATATGACGGAGGAATGTTTAACGGACATTTACCCGGATCTTCATGGAGCGAATATTGACCTCAAGTCCTTTGAGGACAAGTTTTACAAAGAGCAGTGCGGGGCCAAGCTTGGGCCTGTCCTGAAGTCCCTTGAAACCATGAAAAACATGGGGATCTGGTTGGAGGTAACCACGCTGCTCATCCCCGGCCTAAATGACTCCGCAGAAGAGCTCAAAGGGCTTGCTGGATTCCTGGCAGACCTCGACCCTGACATCCCATGGCATATCAGCCGTTTTCACCCAACCTACCGTCTTACAAATATCCCTCCAACCCCCCCCGAGATCATCCATCGGGCCAAAGATATCGGATACGAGGCGGGGTTGAAATATGTGTATTCCGGCAATATACCGGGGGACAAGGGAGAAAAGACCTATTGCCATGAGTGTGGCGAGCTCTTGATCGATCGATTCGGTTTTAATGTCAGAAAAAACAGGTTAGTCAACGGCCGTTGCCCCGATTGTCAAGCGGTCATACCAGGGGTCTGGGCATAGTCCAGAGCCTTATCCTTTTTAAATGTAAGCAGTTGAATCTGCATGATATTTTATGAGTACATTTCAGAAAAAATTCGAAACAAATAATAATGTTCAAAATCCCAAACCCCAAACCAAGCCAATGATCCCGCATCCGACTTGGTACGATGCAGGCAATTGGGTTCTTTTTGTCATTTGATATTCGAATTTTGATATTGTTTCGGATTTCGAT
>JAQYVK010000120.1 GCA_030145585.1 Desulfatiglandales bacterium
GGGGGGGACGAATGTCGATTTGAAGGAAGGGATTTAGAGTATTGGGAGGACTTTGCCCAGGGTGCCGGGCACAGGGTTACCAATATGTTTGGATCCGCCCGTATCGGCATGTCCACCCTTACCATAACGCCCTTCAGCGTCTGTTCCAGGGTCTATGAGCTGGCCCTCGAGAAAATCAGGGAAAGAGATTTCAGAGATCCCATGTCAGGTGAACCCTATGAGCCCACGACGTTTTTTTTCCCTTCAGAACGGGGCCGCTCGGTTTATTGTGAAATGGACTTCCGGTTCGATGCAGCCCGGCCCGAGACAATGGATCGGGCTTTAAAGATATGGGAAGAGCTTTCTATGATGTATCATCAGGAATTGGGTTCGACTCTTATGATGATTAATCCCTTTGTCCGGGACATGATGTCTCCGACTTATATCGACATCCTCAAGGGCATTAAGAGGGTGTTCGACCCCAAAGGGATTTTGTCCAAAGGTCATCTCCTGGAAGATATGTGAAAATGACAGGCATGAACGTTTGGATAAGGTCTTGGACCTGCTTTTCATTTTCAATAGTTAATAATTTAAGGAACCGAGATGCCATTAGAAGATTATACGCGTGAAATAAACGGATGCTTTAAATGCTCGGAATGCAAGATAGGTATTCGATCACAGATGTCCATCTGTCCGTCGGGGGAAAAATACGGGTTTAACTCCCATTATTCCCTGGGGAGGCTGGACATTGCAAAGGCACTTCTCGATGGAAATATAGAGTGGAAAGACCATTCCCTGCAGGATCCAATCTCGACCTGTCTCGGATGTGGTGCATGTCATGAGGCCTGCTATCCCCAGATGGGTATCCCTACCCGGGAGATTTATCGATTACTAAAGGGCGAGCGGGTGAGCAGGGGTTATGGCCCACCGTCTGTATTTGATGATGTATTAAAGGCCCTTCAGGAGACAGATAATTACTTTGGCGGGGATTCGAAAAAAAGAACGGCCTGGGCAGAAGGAATCAAGGTGAAGAAGTACGATGTTGATACGGATGTCCTTTTTTATGTGGGTTGCTACGGCGCCTTTGACGATGCGACCATGTTTATCGCCCGATCCACGGCCAATGTCCTTAACAAGACCGGGGTCAACTGGGGAGTGCTTGAAGACGAAGAGTTTTGCTGCGGCTATCCCGCTCTGGATGTGGGGTGTGAGGACGAGTTTAAACGGTTGGCAAAAAAGTCCATTGAAAAGATGAATGATGCAGGCATAAAGACCCTGATCGTATCCTGCGCCTGCTGCTTCGGCACCATGAAAGAGGACTGGGCAAAGGTGATGCCATTTGACTTTGAGATTGTGCACAGTTCTCAATATCTGCTGAAGGCACTCGAGGAGGGCAAACTCCGGTTCAAGGGACGGATCGATGAGACGATGACGTTCCATGATCCCTGTCATCTGGGCAGGCTCGGCGGGGGTGTATACGAAGAGCCCCGTGAATTGTTAAAGGCTATCCCCGGGGTTGATGTGAAAGAGATGGCGCGAAACAGGGACGAATCCTGGTGTTGCGGCGCAGGAGGAGGGGCCAATGTCTGTTTTCCTGATCTGGCTTTGGAAACCGCAACGGATCGTCTGGATGAGGCCTCTGAGACGGGTGCTGAGGCAATGGTCATTCCATCATGCCCCATATGTTACAATAATTTTTCTACGGTCCCGGCCGGTAAAAGAAAGATTGAATTTGTGGATTTGATCCAGTTGATCGATGACGTCACGTAATGGGGCGTTGGGTCAATGGCATTAACTTAAGGATTTTTTAAATTTTCAGCATCGGACCTTATTTACAAGTGAAAGGGATTTGAACAATCGAATATCGAATCACGAATACTCAAGTGACGAAGTATGGAATCGCTTCGCTATATTTATTTTATATGATTGACAATAATTCCTTCCTTCGTCATTCGGAATTCATGTAATCGTTTTGTTCGATTATTTGTTTTAACCTGGCTAAACAAATGGACACCCGGTGAAACGCTTAAGCATCCTCTTAAGTTAATGACATTGGGCGTTGGGTAGTAAAAATATTTTTGGCCCATGACCGTGTCAGGCAATCAAAGGGTAAAACATAGGAGTTGAGAAGACTGTTAATGAACAAGAAAAGACCCAATAAGACCAATGAGATCATTTGCCCTGGTAAGCAGTACTTTACCAGACGAAAATTTATCAAAAACTGTGCGTTTGTCACCGGGGGAATTGCGGCTTACCAACTCACAGGAGGGCTTGAAGCATTTGCCGGCAAAAACGAAACGCTGCCGGAGAAGATTGTAAAGCCGTCCAGGGTGGCCGTTGTAAAAGACATGGATCATGGCCTGGTGGGAGAATCATGGTCAAATCCATTTACATCCTTCCCTGAGGGTGATCCTCCAACGAAGTTTTGGAGGCCTTCCTGGAGTAAAGAGAGCGAAATCAAGATAGAAGAGATGGTCAGAAAGGCCATTCAAATTGCCGGTGACTGGCCTGTAGAGAAAAATGATGTGGTTGCTATAAAGCCGAACCTGGTGGGGAGTCCATTATTGTTTGCTCAGATGAAGCGCTACTCCGATCCGGAACTGCAGTGTTCGGTGACCGATGCCAGAGTAGTCCGCGCAATAGCTAAAATGGCCAGAGAATCGGGCGCCAAGAAGATCTATTTTGTATGTAATCCCATGATGGCCAACGGGTATA
>JAQYVK010000121.1 GCA_030145585.1 Desulfatiglandales bacterium
ATTTTGTCTTGTTGTGAACAATCACTATAATCTTTTAGCGTACGAATTTTTCTGAGCAATTTGAGTTTTTGTTTAACAAAAAACTGTAATGACCACATCAGTTCATAAAAAAGCTCTACTTCCTGTTGTGATAATTTCATTATTTTGACCTTGTTGTTATAATATACTGATATTTAACCATGATCACTCTTGCGAATTGGGGTGAATTGGGGCCACACTAACTTATTGAATATTATAGATTTACGTTCTATAAATAGGTGTTTTCAGGCTCTATATTGTTCTTTTTGACCCCAAAATGTGCACTATAAGGAATAGTAAGTTCTCGAAGTTGATAGGATTCTCATGCTTAGATACTTTTTCTTCGTAAGGCCAATACCCCCAGTATTGATTTTACCCTGACACAAAAAAGCCCCGTTCCCTTTACTAAATGTGAATAATGCTCTTTTTGCCCCTGAAAAGTTCGATATAGGGACTAAATAAGGGTGTTTTTACGGTCTTTCTTTAATAATTTTAGATAGATAGCGTGGCCCGACCCCATCTCGCCAGTGAGGAGCTACGAAAAGTAGTGGAGGAAAGGAACTAATCTCGTCCCATGAGCTTATAGACCATAACGTCCCGGCTCTTGCCCTTTACCTTTACGGCGGGGAGTTGCTCCATTTGAAACCTGCCGGTGACCAAATCGTGAGTGGTCTGACTCAGAATCACATCACAGGAAAATTTTTTAGTAAGCCCTTGGATCCGGGATGCAAGATTTACCGTATCTCCCACCAGGGCATAGGAACTCCTCTCTTTGCTTCCGATAATCCCGGCCAATACCGCGCCTGTATGAATGCCGATGCCGTGACGCAAGGGCGAAACCCCTTGTGCTTGAAACCGTTCGTTCAATAGGGCCAATCTCTCCCTCATCTCCAGGGCGGCACGCGCAGCCGAGTCCGGGTGATCGTCCCGGGGCACAGGTGCACCAAACACCGCCTCGATTTCATCACCCACGTATTGGAGAATCAGACCCTGGTTTTGCTTGATGGCTTCTGCCATCTCCGAGAAATACTGGTTCATGATTCTGACCACTTTTTGAGGATGAGTGGATTCGACAAAAGGCGTGAAGTCTCTGAGATCGGAAAACAATAATGTGGCGCGGGTCATTTCCCCGTCTAAAGAGACCCTGCCTGCCAGAATCTCATCCCGTATTTCCTGGGTAATGTATTTTCCAAAGGATTCTTTCATTGCCTCAGACTCTTTCAGGCCCTTTATCATCCTGGCAAAGCCCTCGCCCAGGCCGCCGATTTCATCGTTTGAAACAATGCGTATACAAACATCTAGGTTTCCCTTCTCCACCTCCTTCATGGCCTTTTCCATCTCCTTTAGCGGAGCGGAAACGCTTTTGGATACAAAAAGCGACAGTACCAGTGACATGGCAACACCGAGCGCCGTAATAAAGAAAATCTGAAACACCAACTCGGAAATAATATGCCCTCCCATTACGGCATCCGCCGACAGCAACGCCTGTGACTTATAGTAAGCAGAGACGCTGAGAACGGTCAGTGGGAGCAAACTGATCATAAGAAATACCACGAAAAGCCGTACCCTCACACTCAGCTTAAAAGCGCCGCTCACACGACTCATATCCCCTTCCGGGAAAAAACTTGGGAGTTCTTTTCGCCACAGACTTTCCCCACAAAAATAGATAAAAAGGACAGTGAAGGAGCCGCCGATACAGCTAATGCCAAAGATCCGTCCCAGGCTCTCTGAAAGCGTTATCGAAGGCATCCCAAAAAAGGTTTCCAGGCTAGCGGGCATCAGCATGCCGAAAATGAACCCTGCCATGACCCAGGCGATGAGGCTGCTTCCCGCTATTACCGGAATATTCTGAAGGGCCTTTCGCCTTAGTTGTTCGGCGGAAGGCCCGCTGATATCATTTATGGATAATTTACTCTTGAAAAACTCGTCCAGCGGATGAGACCATCGGTTAAGCGTCACCATAATGACTAAAAAAATGAGACCGGTCCCGATGACGAAGAAAATAACATAATGAATAGATGGACCTTCCCTAAGAGTACTATCCGGACCTACACTGACGAAGGAAAAATAAAGAAAGGTAAGCAACGCACCCATCAGGTTCCCGATGACACTTAAGAGGGTCAGTTTTAACCTCATGATGAACCTCGTTTCTTACTTCACACTCATCTTTTTCACCCAAACCTCATTGAAAATTTCAAATCGAGTCGGGGCATGGCAGTATTCCCCTCAGTTCACTTGTTTTTGGGAAGCCTATGTTTTTATTCGCTTCTATTCAAGGATAAACAAGAAACACACAAGAACACAGGCGTGCTTCATTCCCATCGGCGAGCTGGGACAAGCCTTAACGACTCCCCTGATTCTTCCGGTCAGCCAAACGGGTCAGATTTGATTATATATGTTGAATGTCAATGATTAGAAGCTACGGCCACCCTTTGGTCCTCATCTGTCACGCCCTCGTCCTCCTCTGCCACCGCCGTATCCTCCTCTGCCACCACCTTGTCCTCCTCTGCCACCGCGACTTTCGGTGCGAGGGCGAGCCTCATTCACGTTAAGCGCTCTTCCTTTTAGCTCTTTGCCATTTAGGCCATCGATTGCAGACTGCCCTTCAGCTTTAGAGGCCATCTCCACGAATCCAAAACCTTTTGATTGACCACTATCTCTGTCTTTTATAATGGTGACGGATTCAACCTGCCCGAATTGTTCTAAAGCCAGCCGTAAGTCCTCTTCGGTGACCTCGTACGATAAATTTCCTACATAAATCTTCATTTTGATCTCCTTTTGTAATAAATTATAAATTTTCACATCGCCTAACAGCTTGAAATCAGAGGCGCTTCTGCCCGGGGCTATTTCTGGTTATGTCCATCGGCTTGTTGAAAACAACAGGTCACCGATCATCTCCTCTCAGCGCATTCATTAAAGCTCTATCCACAAAAGCAAAAAGTCCGCTTGCCGCTTGGGGTCGTACCAAGCTATCCTGTTGATATTTATATAATATCGTCCCAAAAATAGGTGTTTTAGGCCTGAAAAGGCCATTTCCGGGAGTAAAATTGGCCCCGTAAGAAATCGCTGGTTCACAAAGCTCATAGTTTTTTTGCCGCCAACAATCTTCCATCCTTTTGCCTTAACCCCAAGCCTTTTTAATGACGATTTGCCCTTGGCATCTTACTGCTGCTTTCTTAAACGACCCTTTTTGATATGAAAATTGAAGGTTTAAGACCTAAAAATAAGGCCAAAACCGATCATATTATAAATATATCAAATGGT
>JAQYVK010000122.1 GCA_030145585.1 Desulfatiglandales bacterium
TCTTCATCCCCTTCTACTTTGACCAGTTTGCCGTCCTTCACATGGAGTTCCACGCCGCATCCGCCGTGACAGCCCGGACCGCCGGACCAGGCCCCGGTTTTTACCACCTTCACACTATCGGACTGGGTCACTTTCATTACCCCCTTCTTTTTGTTTTAGAAAAACCCCGTCATGGAGCCGGGCCTGAGTCAATTGCCAATCATAAGAACGATGACACAGTGTTTTTAAGCTCGAAATCCCTGGCCCAGACCTGAATTCATTTGATTCGATGTAAAACTATCATTTGTATATATCAAAGTCTCAAATAGCTAGGCCCAATAAAGTCGCGCCAGGGCGGGCCGAATATCGAAATCTGAAACTCACCAGCCTGAGGCTGGCAAGAATTCAAAGCCATAATGTTCCAATGATAAAAAATAAACCAAGACGCTGCCTTGAAACCAAACGTCACACAAACCAGTTTCGGTCATTTGGATTTTGGTCATTCGATATTGTTTCGAATTTCGGATTTCGAGCTTCGATTTTTACGCTCTAAAGAGCGATGCCTCCCGCGCCCCCATGAAGTGTTGAATCAAAGCATACATGTTTGAAAGATATCTTAATCGGGGGAATAGAGAACAGTTTTGGACCTTTTTTTCATCTCAAGGTTCAGTTGATCAATAGAGCCGAAGTGCATACAAGAAGCCTGGCAGTGTTTCACACAGGCCGGTTTTTGGCCATCCTTTGTCCTATGGGAGCAGAGGTTGCACAAGTCCGTCGGAAAAGGGAGGTAGTAAATTGACATTCCTTTCAAGGTCTCCAGGACATGCTCGTTTACGACAATACCGAATTTTCCGGCCGGATAGCCATGTTCCTGTTGGCATGCGACCTCGCAGGAACGGCAACCCGTGCAGTAATCATACTCGATAAGAAGTCCGTTCTTTGACATCTCACATCTCCCACTTGAAATGCTTTTTTTCTTTCCCACCTTACCATGACGTCAACACAGGGGCAAGGAATTCGGGGCCGTGGCTGTTTTCTCAATGCGCCCCTGACGGGTATCACCTGATATTTACGCTTGACAGAAAGACCCTATTTAATATTAGCTAAGCTGAATTGTATATCACCATCTTAACCTTCTGGAGTGATTTGCAAAGTCCTGGGAGCGTTGAATGAAGCGAACCCGCTGTACTGCCACCCTACCGCTATTTCTGGTGAAAACCTTCATTTCGTTTTGTTTCTTCCTGTTTATGGCTTCACCGATCCAGGCTGAGGAAAGCCCCGCACCAGATGAGAAGTTCGTAGTCTCGGATGCTGAGGTCATCTCCGGCTCCGAGAAAGCACGGGAACTCAGATCCAGGGGTTGGCGCTTTGGGACCTACCTGGATCTGGGATACACCATAGACTTCAATGATCCTGAAAATGGTCTTTGGCGAAGTAAGGGCACCACTTTCAGGGTGGACGACCCAAGGGTGAATATGGCGATGGGGTATCTGCAAAAGGATGCAAAGCCGGAATCTAGGTGGGGGATGGAGTTCGGGTTGCAGACAGGGGTCGATACCGATAAGTTAGTCCCCGAACCGCCACCCAAAGCGAATGAGCCCATTTCAAATGCGGACCAAATTCGGCACCTTGCCCGAGCAAACGTTTCGTACTTGTTCCCAGCGGGGAATGGGTTGAGGATGACCGGCGGTCTGATCAACAGCTTCATTGCCTACGAGTCTTACTATGCCATGGCAAATTCAAACTATACTCGCGGATACATCACTGACAACGTACCCTATTTCTTTTTTGGGGCCGAAGCCCTTTACCCACTGAATGACACGCTGAACCTATCCCTGTACGCTGTCAACGGGTGGAATTATCTCGCAAACCCTAATGACCATCCCAGCTTCGGTCTCCAAATGCTCTGGGAAGCGACTCCACAGACCACGTTTACGCAAAATCTGTATTATGGGCCTGACCAGGAAAACACGGATTTGGATTTCTGGCGGTTTTTCTCGGATTCGATCTTGGAGTGGAAGCGTGACCCATTCCTGCTGGCTGTTTCATTTGATGTCGGCACTGAAAAACAAGCTGAGCAATTTGGCAATCCACGGGGCTATTGGATGGCAGGTGCCTTGTGGGCAGCATGGCAGATGGGCGGGCCTTGGACCCTTGCCATTAGGCCGGAATTTTTTTACGATCCGGATGGTATCATCACCGGGGCGGTTCAAACGCTCCAGGCATACACGGCCACACTTAAATACAAGTTTTCTCCCATTGCATCGAATACGTTGGTTGCCAACATCGAGTATCGCTACGATCGTTCCACCGGCTCGGGTGGCGGATTTTTCAAAGGTTCGGATAATACCCTTGTCCCTGACCAGCATCTCTTGATTTTTGCCCTGACGTGGCACCTCGGCATGAAGTGATGCAGATAAAATATCCGAGCAGCGCGGTTCGGCCGCTCATGAAGCGTCGTCGGCTTCAGGTAGTGCCCCATAGGGAGATAGATCGGATTGAGGACATGATAGCTCATTCGACATAGATGGACGTATGAGTTTCAAGCGTGGGTGAAAACATATCAAGTTTGGAAGGAGAAATAGAATATGAATGATTCAGGGAAATCATCGTCGTTTGCATTGTCGACGGGCGGGCTTTTCCACCGACTCATGCAGCTGGTGCGGTTGGTCGAGGCGAACCGAGACCATCCAGGGAGACGTATTGCCGTATTTATAGGGATTACCTGGCTGCCTTTGCTGATTCTGACGGCAATTGACAACACCTTGACTGGTGCCGGCATCAAACTCACCTTTCTTCACGATCCCGTTCCTCACGTCCGATATCTGATAGCGATGCCGCTGCTGGTGATCGCAGAACGGGTTATCGATCCGTATCTGCATGCCATCGTCCAGCATTTTGGAACCTCCGGGCTTATTTCGAATGATGCAAAGCCCCTTTACGACAAAGCACTTCAGCGGCTCAACCGGCTTAAGGATGCGATGTGGGTTGATGTGGCCCTGTTTTTACTCGCCTTCAGTTTGGGTTGGATATTTGAACTTGCATCCGGACTCTCTACGATGGATCAAGGGTCTTCTTCCTGGATGTTGACAGTTGCCGGCGAGGCCAAAGACTTCACGCCCGCCGGCTGGTGGTTTCTACTCATCAGCATTCCGCTCCTTCAGTTTTTCGTTTACCGCTGGATCTGGCGTCTGATCATCTGGATCGGTTTCATGAATCGAATCTCGCGGATTCGGTTGGTGCTCCAACCCGCACATCCCGACCGTTCCGGGGGACTGGGTATACTGTCCCGCGGCCAAGTCTCTTTCGGGGTTGTGTTTGCAGCACTCGGGGCCATGAAATCGTCAACACTCGCACAAGAAATCGTTTATGAGGGGCGCACGCTGTCAGATATCCAGTGGGAGGTCATCGGCCATGTTTTGATATGCTTTGCTATCGTTACGGGGCCCCTCTGCACATTCTTCAGTAACCTGCTCAACACAAAACGGGAAGGCCTCCGGACTTACGGCACCCTGGGATACCGGTTGACGGAAACGTTTCACAAAAAGTGGATCAAAAACCTCAGCAAGGAGAAAGGAGGCGGTCTTATCACAGCAATCGATCCGTCGGCGATGGCAGACTACACTGCTGTCTATGAAACGGTGAGCGGCATAAAACTGATACCCCTTAACCGGTCGAGTGTGATTTGGCTTGTATTGATTCTCGTTGGACCATTTATACCTTTGGTCTTTACACAATTCTCCGTTAAAGAGGCTTTGCAGCAGCTGATCAATACGTTTGTATGATGGGATGACGATATAATGCGTCGACTTTACCCTTGAAACACAAGGCGAAATCGCCTATACTATGGCTCGAAAAAAGAAAAGACTTTTGAGGCTATAGGCCTTATTACTAAGACGAGCATTATTTATTAGACATCCGATGCTGTCTTCGTAACGCATGAGAATATCTTCCTTATGTCTTGAGTCTTTTACCCTGAGCCACTTTGCGAGTAGCCATGACTGTTTAAAAAGAAATGATTTATACGATGTCTTTTAGACTATGACTGAATTAGTAAGTCTGCTTGCACGGACATTTATCAAGTTCTATTAAAATTTACTCATATCCTTGAAAGGAGGAGAGCAATGAGACGGACATTTTTCTGTTTTCTGTTATTTGCCTTCTTGGTATCAAGCAATGTTGCCTTCGGCCTGACAGGCAGGTGTCGTGGTAAAATCATCAAGGAAGGTGTCAGCAAAGTTTTTCTTATTAATAACTGCGGAGAGCCGGACCAAGAGGAGTCTTATACGATCGGGGCGGGAAGCGGTGCCACATTGGCAGAAACACTCTATTACTATGATGGCAGCAAGACCTGGATCGTGGAGATTAGACGCGGGAAAGTGACTAGAATAAACAAAGAGGCAAGATAATGGCCGACCAACACTTTAGGCAAGTCCATTACTTTGAATAATCGAAAAATTGGGAAAATTATTAAAGGGATGAAAATACGGCCCCTGCGAAGCTGACGGCCGACTTTGTGGCCTCTTCATGCCACACTTGATAGTCAAGGATTTCACCTTTGCATGGGGGCAAGACCTCGAGTAGGCACGCCAGGGCTGAAAATCCGCACACATTGAACCGATCTTTCACTTCGAGGGATTCTGCCCAGAAGCTCTCCTTGTCCTGTGTTGAGAGATAATCCAACAACTTCTTATCATGAGTGGTCGATTGACCTTCCAGGTACTCCGCTGGTCTGTCATGACCGAATTTTGGGCCGATGTGGGAGAAATCTACACCCGCCAACAGCAGCGTATCAGGATCCATGACCTCCTCACGCAGCGCTTCCAGAAAAGGCCCCGCCATTTCCAGGAAGGCGTCCCGGTGGTATTCGGGGAGAGAGGCCAGAAGGGACCCGCAAAGGATGGGTATGATCATGATCTCCTGTTTGAGGATATGCTGTAAAAAAATAAGCTGAAATTCAATGGAGTGTTCATTTCGATGGGCAAAATCATTCTCTGAAAAAACACTTTTCCCCTTCTCTTTTAGCCTTTCAATGGCCTTCCGATCGCTTTTGACCAAACCCAATGGGGTTTCAAAGTCCTTGTCGGTCAGTGAAAAGAGATCATATGCCATCTCATGTCCCACGCCGAGCAATATGACCCTGGCAGGTGAAACATGTTCAAGCATTGAATAGGTCTGAGCGTATACGTTGTATCCTACCCTCAGGTCGATATGGGGGCCGACGAGGGCCTCAATCTTTCCTTCAGGCTTTGATGCAGGCCCATGACCGTCCAAAATCTCATCCAGCCATGCGCCGAGGTCCCCGGGTTCATTTGGGTATCCCTGGCCGCAATGGGAACAGGGTCTAACCTCTTCCGAGGTAAAACGGGTTATGATTTCGTCTCTGGCGGATTTGAACCTTTCAGAATCCAGCAGGAATGACTCATCAAGAAGAAGCAGGATTTTACTGATCTCTTCGGTATCAACCAGGAGACCCCCGCCCTGCCTCATCATTTCCATTTGTAGGTCTTTCACACTCCTGGACCCGTTTAAAAGGGCCATGATTTGATAGAGGGCCGGAGCCACGGCTTTTCCCTGCTGAACCAGTCCCAGATGATCCCGAATGACGACCAATTGCTGTCCCTCGTGCTGCACTGGAAAGAATTCCAAATCGTTTCTGACTTTCGGTTTTGACTCATTCATAGCCTATTACCCCAATTGGATGTAAACAGAATCGAAAAGAACCATCTTGGATTTCCCTTTGAAATGGGACCTTACAAGAGCATCCTCACCTCGTGCCCACTTAGGGTTTAACATATTTACAGGGGACATTTCAACATCCACTGAAGGGAGGGTCTTGGACAGGGTGCTCTGAACGATTCCACCCTCATTTTTTATGACAATTTAAACAATAGACTGGCAATAAGGGTGCTCTGTGAGAGGTAAATAGACCCTTTTAGAGGTGGTTGTTAACTAAATAAAGGCTCTGATTCCGGATTCCTGTGGACCACACATCAAATATTGGGGCTGAGTATCTGTCTAAGATGTGGTATGTCTTGTTATGGGGGATTTCACGAGGTGACAAGCCTTCGCCTTGCCGTGATGAAAATAGCTTTTCAGGGGGACGAAATGAAGATAAGATTTTGTATCCTATTATCCGTTCTTTTTGCCTTGACGTCATTGGGTTGTTTGTCCGATCCTGCCCTGACTCAAGTGACAGAAGAAATGACGGGTCTCGATGAAAGAGTGAAAAATTACCTCAATACCCATAGGCCCAAAGGGGCCGATATGAACGTCCCTAATGCCGACGGGAGAGTCTTGTACGATCTCATCGTTGATAACAATTATACAAACGCCCTGGAAATCGGCACTTCCACAGGTCGCTCTGCAATTTGGATTGCCTGGGCACTCAGTAAGACGGGTGGAAAACTCATTACCATCGAGATAGATGAAGGTCGTCATAAAAAGGCTCTTGCTCATTTTGAGGAAGCCGGACTCTCAGATTACATCGATGCGCGGCTGGCCGATGCCCATGAGCTCGTAGAAACACTGGAAGGTCCATTCGACTTTGTCTTTTCAGATGCGGACAAGGATTGGTACACAAAATATTTCATTGCAATGGCCCCGAAACTTGAGGTGGGCGGTTGTTTTACTGCCCATAATGTTACATGGACCGGTAATCGGGATATTAAAACGTTTCTTGATTATGTGAGAAGCCTGCCCAATTTTGAAACGACAATAAACAAGGCAAGCAGTTCGGGCGTTTCTATCAGTT
>JAQYVK010000123.1 GCA_030145585.1 Desulfatiglandales bacterium
CAACTGACACCCCCGCTAATGATTATGGACCCTTCCCTCCCTTCCAACAGATAGACCCCAGATGTTTCATGGCCCAGGAGCCAGAGATGATCCTTAACTTTTCCTGGTTTTTGAATTCTCACGATAGCCCACCTTTCAAGAATGTGTTATAGTCATTGTCAGAAATATGTTCCGATTGGCCTTTTTATTAAATCCCCCTGGCCCCCTTTGTCAAAGGGGGAACTTATGAAGACCTGATGGTGTATCAACACACCTATGGCCGCTATGAGCAATGCCGGAGTGTAAGCGTTCCCCCCCTTTTCAAAAAGGGGGGCCAGGGGGGATTTTATATTGTCGCCCACTCCTTCCAATCGGAACATATTTATGACATCAGCTATAGTCACTGCTTCAAAGTGCGAAGTCTTTTCATAAACAGCATCTCAAGTCTAATATCCTAAATCGATCTATAATTCAATTGATGTTTCAGGAGTGGTCTCTTATCAGCTGTGATTCTGATGGTCCTTCTCCCATTGTGTTGGGAGAAATATGTCCAGGATGTGAATAATCATTTGGAGGGTGAAAGAGGCTGCATCCTCTTTGTGAAGAGAAGGGGACCGATAGACAAGGGGGGGGGTTACATCAGGATTCTACTCGGTTTCTGCCTTTATTTTTAGCCTTGTAAAGAATCTTATCCGCGGCTTTTAGGACCATCTCTGGATCAGCCAATCTTTGGCCGGATTCTGCAGCACCGATGCTGACGGTGATTTTGGTCGCTCTTCGGCTGGCAGGAGGCCGGCTTCCTCTGTCCTCGGCCTTACCTTTCCATCGTCCTTTGCCCCGAATATAAAACTGCTTTTCCTCAATGATTTTTCGATATGCCTCCAGATGGGGCAGCGACTCCCGAAGGCTCTTCCCGGGAAAGATTGCCGTGAATTCCTCCCCTCCATAACGATAGACTTTGGCCCCGCCGTTCAGTTTTTTCAATTGGGCCGCAATCATCTTGAGGACTTGGTCACCCGTCTTGTGACCGTACTTGTCATTGAATTTTTTAAAATGATCAATGTCGACCATGGCGATCGTGTATCGCCTACCCAGGTTTAATAGGGCCTCGTTCAAGCTTCTTCGTCCCTGTAATTCTGTGAGTTCATCGATGTAGGCCATGGATAATGATGAATCGATGGTCGTGATGATTAAAATGAGGCCAGCCGCGGCAAAATAGACCATGGGGGAGGGTCCGGAATAATTTCCCATTGTGCCAAGAAACGCCGCAACGAGGGTGGCCAGAAATCCGGCGGTCAAATTATCTCGGTATTTCTGGTAGCGCATGCCTAAAAAAATAAATACCCCGAAAAAGGATACGGTAAGCAAGGTTGGGACACCCCAGAATCCGAAGATTGAACTGTTATGCAGGATGGCGCGGAGTCTGATTGAAAAGCCGGATAACAGATAGCCGATGGAAGGGAAGGTGGCCTTGGCCGTTGTGATCAGGTCGGAAAACGGAGAGCCCGAATGATGGCACAACAAAATGACCATGAAAGCCTGAAACAGGACCCCAAGCATGCAAAACATTCCGGTTGCGGTGAAGATGCGTCTTCCTGTCAATACGGTAAAAAAGGCGATATTTATTGGAAGAAGAAAGCCCACGGCCTCGGGGTAGCCTGGCCCGATGGCCCATTCCTGGGAGAGAGAGGAACCCTGATTGGAAATAGCAAAATATGCAAGACCCAGCACAAAGGCGGTAAATACGATCCCGGCATTGTTGAAGCGCCAGCCCAATACGACCCCGATGATAAAAAAGGCATAGGGCATGATCGGCAGGATCATAAAAAATGCCCTCAGTTCCCTCCCAGCCGCCATCAGCTCTGTGATCATGGGCCACTTCCAGAGGAGCAGGGCCGAGAGTGAGATGAGGGCTGCAGGAACGATAAGTGGGTAAGTACTCTGTTTATTCAACATGAACATGGATTAGATTCCTTCGGCCAATCTTCTTTTTTCGCTTTTCACCTCTGATCCGCAGAGTATTTATGCAGGAATCATACCAAAAAACCCTCCCCTAATGGTTCCATTTGACCCTTATTATGGGACCCCTTCTTCGCCCTTGAATAGTAGGATATCACCCCATTTTGTTGGGTCTTGTTTCCCCTGGCCTTCGTTCCTTCCCCGGAACTGAGTCCGTCAAAAGAGGGGCCAAGATTTCCCTTAGGGGCAGAGAATGTAACAATTGTACAAAATCTATTCCTTCATGCCCCCTATTTGAGTCCCGCTGGGAATGGCGAATTTCGGATGTAATATACTGGGTTCTTCTCCCAATTAGTTGGGAGAAGAGGGGCGGCCCGCCACAAAAAAGGCGGGCTGGGTTCCAGGGGTCGCGCCCGCTACAAAAATGGCGGGCGGGGATTCAAGTGGTCGTTTTCTGATGATTTCATCAGAGCTTAAAGCAGTTTTCCAAATGCTTGAAGTTTATTCTTTCTTCGCTCGAAAATAGAATTTCAAATGAAACTCGCACCTTCAAAGAAGAGTGTATCTGTATTTCACGTTCAAAGTTCTATCGAGAATTCTATCCGTACACTTGACCCCTCGAATCCTTGAACCCTTGAGCCCTTTGGACAGCGATTTCACTAGATTCCTTAACTACTTGAGCCCTTATGGTTCGTATATCAACCAACTCTTTTGGAGATGATCATTATATAGGTTCAATCAAACCCACCACCCAGTCATATCCGGTGGATCGTTGAGTTTGGACAGGTTTAGGTTACCTCCAGTTCGAGGTACCTATGGCTCGGTTACGAGACACCTATGGCTCGGATACGAGACAAACATTCAGACAATCGAAGGCAAGAAGTTTTATTTGACAAGTCGGTTTAAAAAAGCATATATGGGCCAGCGAATTGAATGAAGTACCCTGGGTGAGTCTCCTACCGCAGAGCGGGAGCTTCAGGTTATCCCCTCGAAGGGGGTATCTGAAAACATTTTCGGTTCAAATCCTAATGTCGAAACCCGAAATCCGAAACAAATTCGAATGCACTAAATTCGAATGACCAAAACAAAAAAATTATGAGCATATCCTTTCATAGAGTTGCTCATGGGTATACTTTTGGAACATCCCTGTTTTTGAACATTGGGAATTCGGATTTTGGATTTGTTTCGTATTTCGAATTTCGTGCTTCGAATTTTTAGATATTTTCCCCCCGGATCGTTTGAACTTATCCGGGTCCACCGCTAGAAGCCGTGGGTTTAGATCAAACCAAAGAGAAGGGATCATGAATAATCAAAAGTGGCATGAAACGAAGATTCGGATTCGATATAAGGACACAGACCGTATGGGTGTGGTCTATTATGGAAACTATCTCACCTTTTTCGAGGTGGCGCGCGCCGAGTTTATGCGTGATCTGGGGCTGCCTTATTCCCAAATGGAGTCAGAAGGATTTTCTTTGGCGGTTATAGAGGCGGTTGCCAAATACCACGCCAACGTGGGCTATGACGCTGTGGTCACGGTAAAGACCATGCTCTCCGCCCCGGGCAAGGTACGCATAAGGTTTGATTACAGGGTCTTTGACGAAGAGGGGAAATTGCTTGTAGACGGACACACCATGCATGCCTGTATCGGTGAAAACATGAAACCCAAGAGAATACCTCCCCACCTACATAAAGTTGTCCAGGAAAATATTTCGACATAAATTGAAAAATTGAAACACTCCTCCGGGTGTGTTATATCTCTTTAAATGGAACTACACTTTACAAGAACGAACGGTCCAGCAGATGAAGCCATTGACCGGTTGATTGAACTTGTCGGGCAACCGCATCACCCGGAAATCGTCCGTGAGATGATTCTGGCGGCGCTTAAAGCAGGGCAGGAAGACGAGGGAAAGGCCGGACTCAAGCTCATGAACACTACTTTGAAGGAAATGCGTTTTACTTCAAAAGTGTTCGGCCCTTATCGAAACGTGAAAAAAGTGACTGTTTTCGGTTCTGCCAGGACAGGACAACATGAGCCTGTCTATAAGATGGCCCGACGTCTTGGCCGAAAACTCTCCGAGGCAGGCTACATGGTCATTACGGGTGGCGGGCCCGGTATTATGCACGCAGTGAACGAAGGGGCCGGTCCTGAGCATTCTTTTGGGGTGAGTATTCGACTGCCCTTCGAACAAAAGCCCAATCCCGTCCTCCAAGGGAACCCCCGAAACATCAATTACAAATATTTTTTCAACCGCAAAGTGGCCTTTCTCAAAGAAGCGGATGCCGTGGTGCTTTTCCCAGGCGGATTCGGAACCCTCGATGAGGCCATGGAAACCCTGACCCTGGTGCAAACCGGAAAGCGCAATCCCCTGCCCCTTGTCCTCTTCGATGGACCGGAGGGATCCTATTGGTCAAAGTGGCTTAAATTCTGTAAGGAGGAACTGCTGGGACAAGGCTTCATCAGCGAAACAGACTTTAATCTCTTCGATCTGGTTGATTCAGTGGATGAAGCGGTCGAGAAAATTGATCGCTTTTACTTCCGTTACCACAGCCTAAGGTACGTCCAAGGGCAATTGGTGATTCGGCTCAATTCTGCCCTCGATCAACAAAAAGTTAAGGAACTCAAGGAGTCCTTTTCAGACATATTGACGCCCAAAGGTGACCTTCTCCTCTCCGGACCCCTCCCAATAGAAGAGAACGAGCCTGAAATCGCCCATCTGCCAAGGCTTATCCTCGACTTCAACAAAAAAGATTTTGGCCGACTTAAAAACCTTATCGATGAAATAAATAAGGATCTTCTCCCGATTAGTTGAAGTTAATTAAGGCCCAATAAGTTGGTTATTTCCAGTTGAGTGAGTGTGATGCCAGAGGGGACAAGGAGTCGCGCCCGCTACAAAAACGGCGGGCGGGGATTCAAGGGTTCAAGTGAAATGCCAAAGAATTACAAAGAGTTGAAAGTCTGGCAAAAGTCATACGAACTCTGTTTAGAGATATATAAAATAACAGCAAAATTCCCAAAGGAAGAAAGATACGTTCTAACTTCGTAGACAAGAAGTTCTGTTGCGTCTTTTCCTTTTAATATAGCCGAAGGATATGGGAGGAAGACAACCATTGATTACATTAGGATGCTTTACGTATTTTATCGTTCTGTTTGCCAACTGGAAACGCAGATATGACTGGCAGGGGATTTAGATTAAATTGAAGAGGTGAATTGGGTACATTAAGAAAAGACCTTACAGAAATCGAAATCATGTTAAAAACGCTGATAAAGTCTTTAGAAAACAAATCCTTGAATCCCCGCCCGCCTTTTTTTTAGCGGGCGCGACCCCTTGAATCCTTGGATCCTCTTCTCCAACTAAATTGGAGAAGAACCGTAAATAATACCTGAATGAAAAAAGAGAAAACAAATCATTGTTCTATAAGGAGGACATAAATGGATCAAATGACCGGTGGCCAAGCCCTCGTCAGAACACTCAAACAATACGGCATCGATATGATCTTCGGACTGCCCGGGGTGCAACTTGATCATCTCTTTAGTGCTCTCTACGATGAGAGGGAATCCATACGGTTTATTCATACCAGGCATGAGCAGGCTTCCGCCTACATGGCCTTTGGTTTTGCCCAGTCCACGGGTCGCGTCAGCCCCTTTGCCGTGGTGCCTGGGCCCGGTTTCCTGAATACGACCGCGGCGCTGTCCACAGCTTATGCCTGTAATGCCCCTGTGCTTTGCATATCCGGTGAGATACATGCCTCTTATATCGGCAAGGGAATCGGATTTTTGCATGAGATTCCGGATCAGCTTGCCGTGATCCGCGGTCTGACCAAGTGGGCCGAACGAATCAACCATCCGACCGAGGTGCCCGGAGTCGTTGGTGAGGCCTTCAAGCACCTCTCTACAGGTCGTATCCGCCCTGTTGGCCTGGAAGTACCCATGAACATTTTGGGCATGAAGGCGCCTGTAGAGCTGGCAGACCCGGTCAAAGACTATGAGCCACCAGGCCCTGATCCCGATCTGATCGATCAAGCAGCCCAATTACTTGGCCGTGCGAAAAACCCTCTAATCATGGTCGGAGGAGGCATTGTTGGAGCCGAGGCTGAGCTTCTTGAGCTTGCTGAAATGCTCCAGGCACCTGTTGTCATGTCAACCCAGGCCTTTGGCTGTATCAGCAGCCGCCATTATCTTGCCCTCAACATGCCTGCAGGCTACCGGCTGTGGGGGGATGCGGACGTGGTCTTGGGCGTAGGCACCCGCATGCGATCTCAACTCGCGGGAGACCAAACCCGGGTTCCTCCCTGGGGAGTTGATGAGTTCCTGAAGATTATCCGCATGGATATCGATCCGGAGGAGATCAACAGAGTGATGCGCCCCGACGTCGGCATCCTGTCCGACGCCAGGATGGGTCTTGGGGCTTTGGTGGAACGGGTCCCAACCCACAACACACGACGTGCCTCTCGTGAAGAGGAGCTAAAAACTTTGAAAGCCACGGTCGACGCTGAAATAGGAAAGCTCGAGCCCCAAATGAGCTATGTTCGAGCCATCCGGGAGGTGTTGCCCGAGGATGGTTTCTTTGTGGAAGAAATTACCCAGATCGGCCATGTGGCACGTTTCGCGTTTCCGATTTACAAACCACGCACCTATATAACCTCCGGATACCAGGGAACCCTCGGCTTCGGTTTCCCCACCGCCTTGGGGGTAAAATTAGCCAACCCAGACAAGCCTGTCCTAGCCGTCTGCGGTGACGGGGGGTTTATGTATAATGTTCAGGAACTGGCCACTGCCGTGCTTCACCGAATTCCCCTGGTCACGGTCGTCTTCAATGACAATGCCTTTGGGAACGTCAAGCGCACGCAGATCAACGTCTACGAGGGAAAGGTCATGGCCTCAGACCTTCACAATCCGGATTTCGTTCGCCTTGCTGAATCATTCGGTGCAGCGGGTACCCTTGCCAAGACACCCGCAGAGCTGAAAACAGCGATCCTGAAAGGCTTTGAAGAAAAGGGGCCGACTCTGATTGAGGTGCCTGTCGGTGAAATGCCCAACCCCTGGCATTTTGCCATGGCACCACCTGTGCGGCCCAAAAGGACGAGTCAATCATAATTGGAATAATGGAATGTTGGAATGATGGAATATTGGGGTTTTTTACCCCATAAAAAACATCCTGGGGAAATCGTCAAGATTGATCAATAAGCTTTGATGCGGATGTAAAGGTTATTCGGTTTTTACCATTATTCCATTGTTCCATTATTCCATCATTCCATGCGGGTGGCGCAAACTGAAACAATCATTAAACTATCGTAAATCGATATAGTTATCGAAATTCCGAGACTTCCAATCACACCATTCTCTCTATCTCAGCCTTCTTTTCTTCCAGCCGCTTTTTGGAAATTGGGAACTGAGTTTTCAGTTCCTGGGCAAACAAAGAAATCTTGAATTCCTCTACCATCCAGCGGTAGGTCTCTACCGCTTCTCTCTTTCTCGCGGAGGCATAGGGAGAGAGGTCTTCCATCATGTTGTGGAAGGATTGAATAAAGACCTCTGTCTCGATCGATTTTTTCTTATCCTTTTCAGGGTCATTGGCTCCCCTTTCGGCCCTAATCTCCATCCCTTTCAGATAGCGGTGCATTTGGGCGAGTCGATCTATGGAATAGTGTTCCAGAAAATCCTGAGGAAGCAGGATATCGAGATCCTCTCTGACCCGGCCACAGAGGTTATGAACCTCTCTGTTCACTTTGTTCGCATTTTCTATGTTGTGGAGGGCCATGCGGGTTCGGTGATAGGCGTGGAGGACCCGAATCGTTTCATCTTTAAGTTCCTTTCCTCGAGAGAGTAGGGAGCCTTCCATTTTTTTGGCGTGATCGTAAAATAACTTGCGCTCGCGGAAATCCCTATAAAACAGGGCCTTCACAACATGCTGATACATGGCCTCTTCTACATTGCGCTCCCTCCCGAAATACCCAACCCCGTCAACCCCTTTTTTTGGAAGGGTTAAGTTCCTTTTAAGGAATTTGAGATCCTTTGCCAATTGAAGGCAATAGAGGCTCTGAACCCCTTTTTTGTGAGACTTTGAAGCCTCCTCCAGGGTTTGAAAGAGGCGAATATCCACATGACCGGCCGATGGTTCCAGGCCTGGGTAAGCGATCAGGTGGGACCCAAGGGGGATGCTTTCGGGTAGGGAATCGAAATCCCAGGACGTGATTCCGGTTTTCTCCCATTCTGCCTGCGCCTCATTCCATGTCGCTTTTTCAGGTTGTCCTGATGATGGAGCATGAGTATGCCCCAGGAGACTCAGATCTCTGCCGGCTTCCAGTTCCCGGCCTTTCTGGTCTGTGACGGAGACGCGC
The DNA here is from genome assembly GCA_030145585.1 of Desulfatiglandales bacterium. GTDB lineage: Bacteria > Desulfobacterota > DSM-4660 > Desulfatiglandales > HGW-15 > JAQYVK01. The sequence goes on from JAQYVK010000123.1 coordinate 8,278, forward strand.
ATTTTCAGGTGCTCCGGGACATCCACTGTTTGCCAAACAGAGGCTGGGATATCCACGCCAAACCTGTGGTAAATAAACCGGGCAAGGGCCGTTATTAGGGATGGGTCCTCTTTCTCCATTTCATCAGCGATGACCTCCACTGTCCCTGAAACAGGCACCAGTTTTTTTCTGTAACGTTTTGGGAGGCCCTTGATCAGAGCCGTGACCTTTTCCCTAAAAAGACCCGGCACCCCCCATTCAAGATGCTCAGCGGAAAATCGGGATATCAGAGAGAAAGGGACAGAGACGGTCACGCCATCCTCCTCCTTTCCAGGCGCAAATTTATAGGATGTCTTTAGTGGGGTTTCTCCAATGACCATTTCATCCGGATAAAAGGCCAGTTCTTGCTCATCAGGTTGCGAAAAAAGAAGATCCTCCTCGCTTATCTTTAAAAAATTATCGTTCCCCTTTTTTTTGATCAAATGTTTCAATGCCCGGATGTCTCGGACCCCCTTGAGGGTTCTTGAGTAAAACTCGGTCACCACGTCTTCTCCCGCAAAGATACCCCGGCGTCTGAGCTTGTCTTCCAGACCACCGATTTTTTTTATCAGGTTCCGATTATGATGTAAAAATGAGAAGCGCTCTTTGACCTCCCCTTCTACTAGGGCAGATCGGACAAAGATGTCATGGGCCTCTTCCGGATTGACGGAACCGTATGAGACCGGCCTCCGGGATACGACTGGAAGGCCGTAGAGGGTGACTTGTTCAAAGGCCATGACCTCCCCCCGATTTTTTTCCCAGTGGGGTTCGGCATAGGAGGATTTGCAAAGGTCCCCGCCCAGTCCCTCCAGCCATCGAGGGTCGATTTTAGCCGCGGTCCTTGCAAAGAGACGGGATGTCTTGACCATCTCCACCGCTACGATCCAGGGGTAACCCTTTTTAAAAATGGCTGAACCGGGAAAAATCATGGCTTCTCTACCCCTGGCTGCCCTGTAGATATTTCTATCCTTTTTTATGGCAATGTTGGAAAGATATCCGCTCAGGATGGATTTGTGGATCCCTTCATAAAGACTCTCTGTTATCTCCCTCCTTCCCCGGCTCTCTTGGGAAATTCTCTGCTCTCTCAGGATGGTGCTGATCTGATCGTGGATATGGACCCACTCCCTCATGCGAGGAAACGAGAGGAAATGCTCCTTACAAAATTTGCGCATCCTGCGCTGTGTCTTGAGTCTTGCCCATGTGTTGTGATATCGGTTCCAGATATTTAAAAATGTGAGAAAATCGGAGTTGGGATCCTTGAAAGGAGTATGGTTCTGGTCCGCCTGGGCGGCCTTTTCTGCCGGTCTCTCCCTGGGGTCTTGTATACTCAGGGCGGCGGCGATAATGGCGACCTCCTTGACACATTCCTCTTTGCGGGCCTCAATCATCATCCGGGAAATCTTCGGATCCAAAGGCATCCTGGCCATCATGTGTCCCTTTTCCGTGAGGGAATAGGTCCTGCCCTCTCTCACAATGGCGCCCAGCTCCAAGAGTAGATCAAACCCGTCTTTGATACTTCTCGTACTGGGGCGATCCAAAAAAGGGAATGAGGAAATATGGCCCATCTTCATGGAAATCATGCGCAAGATCACCTCGGCTAGGTTTGAACGCAGGATTTCCGGAATGGAAAAAGGGGCACGGCTCTCGTAATCCTCTCTGGAGTATAGTCTAATACAGAACCCGTTTTTCACACGGCCACAGCGCCCCTTCCGCTGGTTGGCGCTGCTCTGGGAAATGGGGCTTATGGGGAGGCTTGTGGTCCTCGATCCTGGCAGATACCGTGAGATACGGGCAAGGCCCGTGTCGATGACGTACTTGATACCCGGAATGGTCAGGGATGTCTCCGCAACATTGGTGGCCACCACGACCTTTCGCCCGCTCACGGAATAAATGCGTCCCTGTTGAGCGGCTGGAAGTCTTGCAAACAGAGGCAAGACGGTCACTCCAGACGGTTTGCGGCCCTCGAGGCGTTCACAGGTCTCCCTGATATCCTGTTCAGTAGGCATGAAAACCAGAATGTCCCCGGAGGCTTTTTCCTGCCACAGAGTATCAACGGCTTTGACGGCCATGTCGACATAGGTAACCTCTCCTGCCTCCTCCAGTTTGCCGTCCAGCGGCGAATATTTCACCTCTACCCGATACACGCGCCCTTCAACCTCCACAACGGGAGCACCGTCAAAGGCATCAGAGAATTTCTTCGTGTCGAGGGTGGCTGAGGTGATGACAATTTTGAGCTCCGGTCGCACAGAGATCAGGGACTTTAAGATGCCTAGAAGAAAATCTATATTGAGGCTTCTTTCATGGGCCTCGTCGATAATCAAGGTGTCATACTGATAAAGGCGGGGGTCCTGCTGAGTTTCTGCGAGCAGGATGCCGTCGGTCATGATCTTGATGTAGGCGCCCCGGCTGGTCTTCTCTCTGAAACGGATCTTATAGCCGACCGATTGTCCGATTTCCTCCCCCAGTTCCTCCGCGATCCGACGACCAATCGTGGTTGCGGCGATTCTCCTTGGCTGGGTACAACCGATCATCCCTTCGATGCCTCTCCCCGCCTCCAGGCACATCTTGGGGATCTGGGTACTTTTTCCTGAACCGGTCTCTCCTGATATGATGACCACCTGATTCTCTTGTATTGCTCGGATGATCTCTGCTCTCTTCGCTGCGATGGGGAGGGTCTCAGGATAGCTGACTGAGGGCCTGAGGGCCAGGCGCTCCTCCCTTTCCCCAATTGATGCCTCAATTTTTTTCTCGAGGGTCCTCAATTGGTAAAGAGGTCTCTTATCGCTTTTTTCCCCTCTCCGTCCGACTCTGATTGTTTTCAGTCTTTTGGAAAAATTCTCCCGGTCCCGTAGCATGGCATGGGGCAAGCGGGCCTGGATGCTTTTTATTTCATTTGATAAGGACATAAGTGTTCAATGGTAAGCGGTAAGCAGTGAACGGTAAGCCGTAAACCATAAAAAGTTAGAGTTGGTCGCCGTTTACTGCTTACCGCTTACTGTTCACCGTTTTAATAATTATCTTTGCTTTATTCTAAACCTTGGGTACAATCCTGAAAAATCCTGACCACCGGTCGGGATTTTTCACAATACTACTCAATCGGACGGTAGTGAGCATTGGATACCCAAGACCTTTCTAAATGGAAGCATAACCACGTCTTTTTAGGGGCCCATCAAAGACATCACGAACGGCGCACACGTTTGGTCATTGTACTGACCGCAACCATGATGGTCTTGGAGATCGCTGCCGGTCTTATATTTGGATCAATGGCTCTTCTAGCGGATGGGTGGCACATGGCAAGCCATGCGGCAGCCCTCAGCATCACGGCCATCGGCTATTATTTGGCACGCCGCAACATCTCGAATCCCAATTTCTCCTTTGGTACCGGAAAAATCGGCGATCTTGCCGGATTCAGCAGCGCCCTGCTACTCGCCTTCATCGCATTGTTAATGATTTACGAATCCGTCAGCAGGTTATTCGCACCCGTGACCATTTCATTTGACGAGGCAATCACTGTCGCGGTTTTGGGTTTGATTGTCAACCTCGTTAGCGCTTGGCTTTTGAGGGGAGACCATGGAGAGCACGGAGCCGACCATCATCACCGGGACCACAATCTGAGATCCGCTTACCTGCATGTCCTTGCCGATGCCCTTACGTCCGTCCTCGCCATCTTGGCCCTTTCGACCGGCCGCTTCCTCGGCTGGGTGTGGATGGACCCGGTGATGGGTATTGTTGGCGGTCTTGTCATTGCCCGTTGGTCGTTCTACCTCTCGCGTGATACGGGCCGGATTCTCCTTGATATGAATACCCATACCAGCCTCACAGAAGAGATCAGGCAATTGGTAGAGTCTGAGGATGACACTCAGATTCTTGACCTTCACGTCTGGCGTGTGGGGCCTGGTCATTTTGCCGCCATCCTGTCCGTCATTACCAGCAACCCCCGTCCGCCCAACCACTATAAGGCACTCCTCGCTCGTTTTAAGGAACTCGGCCATGTGACCGTGGAGATCAATCCACCACAGTGAAATCCCCGCAACCCCGCCCAGGGCATCTCGTTCAAACATCAAACTCTCTCCTCCCCCTTGAGAGGCTGTGTCTCAATTGGCTAAACTGTGCACATTGGTGTTTTTGTCATTCCGGGCTTGATCCGGAATCCAGCTTTTTCAAAGTGTTACGCTACTGGATGCCGGATCAAGTCCGGGATGACTAATTGTAACACACCCTCTGATGGGGAGGATTTACCCGCCAGCTGTTAGGCGGGTTAAGGTGGGGATGATACCTATTTTTTCCATCCCTTAATCTCACTGATTCTACAGGTAAATGTGGTCATAAAACCGGAAAATTGGTTCTTCTCCAAATTAGTTGGAGAAGAGGATTCGAGGATCCAAGGATTCAAGGGTTCAAGTGTCTGTTTTGCAACGATCTCATCAATGCTTTAAACATCTCTTATCCTTAACCGTAATACTAGAATATATCGATTTTGTTCTCTGAAATTTTCGGTTATCCTTTAGATATCCAAACAGAGTTAATAAAATCTCTTCAAATCTTTTAACTACCTGTAGTTCTATGGTATTTCACTGGAACCCTTGCCCCCTCGACTCTTGCCCGCCGTCTTTTTTACCCGCCGGTTTTGTGGCGGGGTGGCGGGCCGAATCCTTCTAATCTGAGCAACTTCTTTGAAAATGAACTCCACAGATTTCCTTCAACTGAACAACCCTCGTCTATAAGACGAGGGGTTCTAATACGGTTGATTAAAATCAACTATTACGTCATGCCGGACTTGTAGCTGACTGTAGATGCTTAATTTCTTACAGTCAGCATGATTCGGCATCCAGAATAC
>JAQYVK010000124.1 GCA_030145585.1 Desulfatiglandales bacterium
GTGCTTGCCAAGACAGCCCGCACATAGACCTCCATACTTTCCTCCACCAACAAGACCTCTCCATACAGCTACGGAAAAAATGTGTTAACATAGCATAAATTCGTTTGATTATACTATGTTATGAATCATTCCCCGAAGGCATTGTTGTTGTTAAGCCATAGAAGAAAGAGGTTGACAAAGGGATCTGTTTATTGTAATCAATAGAAACGAACATTCGTTCGCGACGCCTGTGATTCTAACCCACTCACCTAGATGTGTTTCCAACCCAATAGAGTCAAATCTTCTCGTAAAGGAAAATCTCATGAAAAAAGAAAAGATGAAGCTTAAGGAGAACGAAATCCCCGTCCGTGAGGGCATTTTTGTTTTTCCGAAAGACGAAAACGACACTCCTCATCTGATCGGGGGCAAATGCCTGGATTGTGGAGATATCTGTTTTCCAAAAAGAATACTCTGTGACGCGTGTGAGTCGGAAGAACCTCTGGAGGAGGTCTTAATAGGAGAAAAAGGGGTCCTGAATACCTATACAGTTGTCAGGCTGGGGTATCCTAATTTCGATCTTCCCTACATTATGGCCATTGTGACCCTCCCTGAAAGCGATGACCTCCATGCAGTGGCCCAGTTGGAAGATTGTGAGCCCGAAGAGGTTCGAATTGGAATGCAGCTGGCCATTACCACCGGGAAAATCAAAACTGATTTCTCAACCGGCAAAGATGTAATCGCTTATAAATATCGCCCTGCGAGAGACTAACGGCGGGCTTACCGGAAAAGGGAGTTGAAAAAATGAGAAAAGTATCGATTGTAGGCGCAGGAATGATTCGCTTCGGAAAGTTTCCGGAGCGGTCTATTGAAGATATGGGATCTGAGGCATGTCTGAGTGCATTGAAACATGCGGGGATGAAGCACAAAGAGGTAGAAGCGGCCTTTGCAGGAAATATAGGACACCCGCCAAATGTGGCGCAGAGAATCCTGGATGTAATAGGTGTGTCCGGAGTTCCCGCGTTTAACCATGAGAATGCCTGCGGCGCCGGGTCCTCTGCATTTAGAGATGCATATGTTGCCATTGCTGCAGGAGTGTATGACAGGGTCCTCGTTATCGGTGTGGAGAACATGACATCGAAGATGAAGGGGCTCATCCCTGTTGATGACGGCGCGAATTTAATGGTTGATATGGGAGTAGTGGCTCCTGCTATTTTTGCTCTGATGGCAAACCGCCATATGGAGGACTACGGCACTACCCCTGAGCAACTTGCCCAAATATCGGTGAAAAACCATAAACACGGGGCCCTCAATCCTTTTGCCCAGTATCAAAAGGTATTCACTCTCGATGCAATATTAAACTCGGACATGATATGCGATCCTCTAACTGTACTTCAGTGCACGCCAATTGCAGATGGGGCGGCAGCCCTGGTTCTGACATCTGAAGAAGTTTCCGGACAATATACTAACAAGCCTGTAAATATTGCGGCATCGGTGTTTTCTTCCGGTCGAGGTAAGACAGGTGTAGGAACGGCTACTATGGAGGGCTGCATTCGCGCATCAAGGGAAGCTTACGAGATAGCAGGGGTCGGCCCTGAAGATCTCGATGTAATTGAGCTTCACGACTGTTTCTCGGCACACGAGTTGATGGCAGTGGAGGATCTCGGCTTATGTCCCAAAGGGGAAGGGGGACGAATGGCGGAAGAAGGAGTCACTGCCCTGGGTGGAAAGATCCCCGTGAATCCCAGCGGCGGGCTTCTTTCTAAAGGTCACCCCATTGGTGCGACCGGCGTTGGTCAGATCGTAGAGTTGGTATGGCAACTAAGGGGAGAATGCGACAAGAGGCAGGTAGAAGGCGCCAAGGTCGCCCTCGCTCATAACGGTGGAGGTGTTGGTTCAGGTTTTGAGCCCGGCGCCATGAGCATTGCGATCTTTACCCGATAAACAAGATTTGACTACTAATCAAAACAAAGGAGGAATAGCAATGGCCTTAATGTTTCCGAGTATAGAATGGCTGAATGAAATGAAGGATAGTATCAATGCCGACGAAGCTTTCGAAAAGGCAGCAGCTAAGTGGGAAGGCTCTCTGGTTATGCATGTTCAGGCCGATGAATTGTTCGACAAAGAAACGATTATGTGGATTGATCCATATCACGGCAAGATCAGGGACGCTAAGATTATCAACAGCCTGGATGAAGAAAAAAGTGAATTTGTTCTGAGCGCAAAATACGCCACCTGGAAATCCATTATCAATGGTGAGATGGATTCAATGAAAGCCATGATGACAGGCAAGATAAAGGTTCAGGGTAAAATAGCGGCTCTCCTGAAACAGGCAAAGGCATCGGATGCCTTGATAAAGGTTCAGCAGAATATGGATACGATATTTATTGATGAACAATAATCAGAACCGTTCCCGGTTACCAGTTCACGGTTGACGGAAAAACAACCGTGGAAGGAGTAAAAGACATGGGACGACTGAAATACGAAAAAGATGGACATATCGCTACGGTTATTTTTAACAGCCCCGAGGCCAAGAATGCCCTGGACCCTCAGACTATCGTGGACTGGAGGGCGCTAGCGGGTTAGGCCGGAATAGGAGGCAATATGATAGGCTTCAGCATGACAAAAGAACAGGAAGCCATGCGTAAATCCGTACGTGACTTCTGCAGAAAAGAAATCATTCCGGTAGCAGCAGAACTTGATCAGATTGCCGACCCTGATGAAGTCATTCCAAGAGTTTTGGATATAGTGAGAAAAGGTAAAGATCTTGAGCTCGCCTCTATGGTCATTCCGGAACAATATGGTGGGTTAGGGTTGGATAACGTGACCATCGGCATTATTTCGGAGGAATTAGCTGCAGCAGATGCCGGTTTTGTCGGTAATTTGAGCATTAGCAATATTGCCTGGCTGCCATTAATAGTCGGGGGTACGGAAGAACAAAAAGAAGAATGGTTTAGAATGGCCACAGAAAGTGATGAAGATGTATTTGTGGTTTGCTATGCAGGCACGGAATCCCAGGGAGTAGGTCTTAATACGGATAAAATATGGGAGACCGGTCAATTCGCTTTTAATGTGGAAACAACTGCTACAAAAGAGGGCAATTATTACCGGATTGATGGTGAGAAATGCTTCATTACAGGTGGAGGAATAGCAAAACTTTGCGTTGTCGCGGCAAACACTTCTGGAGGCCTCAGCCATTTTATTGTGCCCACCGATA
>JAQYVK010000125.1 GCA_030145585.1 Desulfatiglandales bacterium
GTTTACATGGCCTTAAAAGGTGTTGCTGGATTCAGTGTTGGGCTTCTTTAGTAGGACTGGTAGGGGGTTTGCGTTTAATGAGTATTTTGTCTATTTTTCTCCGGTCTGCAGATTTGATGGTCATTTCAAGGTCTTCGAAGAGGATTTTTTGACCCACTTTGGGGATCTGACCCAAAAGATGGATGACAAATCCACCCACGGATTCATATTCCCCTTCCGGCAGTGTGATCCCAAAATGTTCTTCCAATTTCTCCTCTTCGAGGCGAGCATCAACCAGAATGGTGTTGTCATCGAGAGAGGTCATCAGAGGGGTTTCATCATCATGCTCGTCCATGATTTCGCCTACGATCTCTTCCAGGATGTCCTCAACAGTAATAATACCGGCCGTACCTCCGTATTCATCCGTTACGATGGCGAGATGTGTCTTTTCCTTTCTTAAATCTTTGAGTAACTCGCTGATCTTTCGGTTTCTAGGGACGAAATAGGGTTTTCTCAACATTGAAGTGGAGATTTTCGATTGCGGGTCTTGTCCCCAAAGTTTTAAGAGATCTTTGGCATGCAAGATGCCGGCAATCTCATCGATGTTTTCATTGTAGATAGGGATTCGAGTATGACCGCACTCAGAGACCAACTCGATGGCGGCACCGAGGGTTGTGTTGATAGGGGCGGATGATATTTCCGTCCGAGGAATCATGATAGAGTGGGCTTTGGTCTCCTTCAAGTCGAGGACACCATAGACCATGTCCGATTCTTCATTGGAAATCAGACCTTTGGCTTGACCCTCATCCATCAGGTCATGGATCTCTTCGGTAAGGTCGGCACCCTTTTCAAGATGGGATTTTTTCCTCACCAGAGATTTAAACAGGCTCAGCAGACGATGATCTGAATCATCTTCCAAAGATTTATCAGTCCCCTTTATTCAAAAATAGGGTGTAAGCGGAATGGCTTTTAAGATCTATAATGGCTAAAAATGCCATTTTTTTATACTATCTATTCTATTTTTATCTTTTTTCTTTGTCAAGGTCTTCTAGTGTACTGTCCCAGTACACTGAAATCATTGGGGGGATTGAGCAAATATTTCTTGACATTAATAGAACATGTGTTAATTTTCTAAATTGCGGTAAAAGGGGATAAGTTTCATTCGCCTCTTCTAACTGAATATGTTGAAAAAAGAAGGGTTATAAAGGGCACACGCGGGCATAGCTCAGTTGGTAGAGCACAAGCTTCCCAAGCTTGGGGTCGCGGGTTCGAACCCCGTTGCCCGCTCCATATTTACCGTAGGATTAGGCCTGATTCCCTTTTTGAGGTTGTCATCTAAAACCCTAGGGTGGGTTGATCTACTTCAAATTGCGGACTTGTGTTGGTTTTCACTATTGCCCTAAGGACATCATGCAATAATAAAACTATCAACATTTTAGTCTGCAGTCGGGAAGCGGGCCTCATCGCCCGCTTTTTTTTTACAGGTCGTATTGGATTCATGTCAAGTCGCGTTCTTTCCATAGCAGAGCAGGTTGCCGACCTGGTTGGACCCGCACTCGAAGATATGGACTTTGAGCTGGTGGACGTGGAATATCTGTCAAGGCATGGAAAATGGGTTTTGAGGCTATATATTGATAAAGAAGGTGGGGTAACCCTTGATGATTGTGCAAGGGTAAGCAGAGAATTTGGCGATTTGATCGATGTAAAAGACATTATTATTCATAAATATGTCCTGGAGGTTTCATCTCCGGGCCTTGATAGGCCCCTTAAAAAAGAAAAAGATCTTGAGCACGCGATCGGCAAGAAGATCAAGGTGAAAACGGTCGCCCCTGTAAAGGGTCGTCAAAATTATACCGGGTACCTCAGGAATTTTCAGAAAGGGATCCTGTATATCGAGTTGGAGAATGGTCCTGTACACCTCCCCTGGAAGGAAGTGGAAAAGGCCAATCTTGTTTACGAATTTAATCCATAGGAAACCATCATAACCTACGGAGTATACGCAAGATGATTACAGCTTTAAAAAAGGTCATTGACCAGGTAAGCCGGGAAAAAGGTGTCGACCAAGATGTCTTAATTAAGGCCCTCGAAGAAGCCGTAAAGACGGCAGCAAGGAAGAAACTGGGCCCTGATTATGATCTGGAGGTAAATTTCAATGCTGAGGTCGGCGAAATAGAGGTCTTCGAATTCAAGGAAGTCGTGGAAGAGGTGACGGATGAACCCCTCCAAGTTACACTTGAGGAGGCCAAAAGCATCGATCCTGAGAGTCAAGTGGGTGACGAACTCGGTATCAAAATGGATACCGATGAATTCGGCAGGATAGCTGCACAGTCAGCCAAACAGGTTATTATGCAGCGTTTGAGAGAGGCCGAGAGGAATCTCGTCTATGGAGACTATAAGGATAGACGCGGTGAAATCATTCACGGCATTGTCCAGCGATTTGACAAAGGGGCAATCATAGCCAATCTTGGACGGGCGGAAGCGGAACTTCCAACAAAAGAACAGATACCAAAAGAGAACTTTAGACAAGGTGATCGGATCAGGGCCTATATCTTGGATGTCAAACAATACAGTAGAGGACCGCAGATCATCCTGTCACGAACCCACCCCAATTTTATTTCCGCTCTTTTCGAAAATGAGGTCCCCGAGATAACCGAGGGCATTGTGACCATCGTCCAGGTCTCAAGGGAACCGGGGAGTAGGGCAAAGATCGCCGTGAGTTCTAAGGATAGCGATGTGGACCCCGTAGGGGCCTGCGTGGGAATGAAAGGATCAAGGGTACAGGCCGTCGTCCAGGAGTTGAGAGGTGAGAAGATCGATATTGTGACCTGGGACAATGATCCGGCCAGGTTTATTTGCAATGCTCTGTCACCTGCTGAAATCGTAAGGGTCGTCGTTGACGAGGACAATGAGACGATGGAAGTCGTGGTTCCGGATGACCAGTTGTCTCTCGCCATTGGAAAGCGGGGGCAGAATGTCAGGCTGGCATCCAAAATATCCGGTTGGAACCTCGATGTGACCGGTGAAACGGATTACAACCGCGGCCTGAAAGATGCCTATGATTCCCTCCTTGATCTGAACGGGGTCGGTGAAAAGACGGCACTGAATCTTTATCAGGCGGGGTTCAGGTCTGCCGAAGATGTGGCGAGAGCACCTGTTTCCGATTTGGTGCAGCTAAAAGATATCGGTGAGGAGAAGGCAAAAAAAATTATTGAAAGTGCCATTCAAAATGTAAATCGTCCGGAAGAAGAAAAGACCGATGAAGCGGCACCTGAAGCAGAGGAAGGAATAGAGGAGACCCAAACCGATGGGGAAGGGTAAAGGCCACATTCCCCTAAGGACCTGCATTTCATGTGGTGAAAAACGAAATAAAAAAGAATTGATCCGCCTGGCCCTGGATCGACATCTTCAATTGGTCAGAGATGATCAGGGGAAAAAGCAGGGCAGGGGCGCTTATATTTGCAAAAGTATTTCCTGTAAGGAAAATTTGTCGAAACACAAGAAACTGAAAAGGGTTTTTAGGAGTGAGAAAAATATAACATTAAGTCCTGATTTAAAAATCTAGACAGGACCAGTCCGGAAATGGGGCAGTTATTGCGAACTCATTCCCGGTTAAAGACGAGTTGTAAGAGAAGATAGTTTTGGGGGATTAGATGGCGAAAGTCAGGGTCTATGAATTGGCCAAAGAATTGAATACGGACAGCAAAGCGTTGGTTGAAAAACTGATTGCCGGGGGGATGAGTATCAAAAATTATATGAGTACCCTTGATGAGATCGCTGTGACCAAAGCAAGGGACATCTTTTCCGGAGCCATATCAGAAGTTGTTGAAGAAAAGAGAATCAAACCAACCGTCATACGTCGTCGTAAGAAGACCGTGAGGGTCGCCCCGGAAACGCCGAAACCGAAGCCGGAAGAAGAGGAGGCGCTGGAGGAACCGGAAATTCTACCGGAAGAAGAGATCAAAGAGGAAATGGCGGCCTCTGTCGAAGAAGTGAAAGAGATGGAGCCCGAGGAGATCGAAGAGCCTCCTGCCAAAGCCAAATCCAAAGCGAAGGTTAAGAAGTCAAAAAAGAAAAAGCCGGAAGCGCCAGCCAAAATCATCAAGGGACCGGAGGAAGGGCCTCTCAAGGTGGTGGTTGAGAGAAAAAAAGAGAAAAGGGCGGCGGCGAAAAAACCTGAAAAATCGGCAACATCCCCTGTGGACGTACCTTTAACGCCTGAGGAAGAGGAGAGAAAGGGGAAGCCATCCAGGAAAAAGAAAGAGAAAAAGAAGGCTCAAAAGCCGGAAGATTTGCCGAAGGGAGCCGTGCGCAGAAAAAAATTAGAGATCATTGAAAGGGCTGCGCTAGGGCTCGATCGCAGGAGAAAGCGGAAGAGGAAAGACGCGCGTCTGGGCAAGGATGTCCGAAAAAATATTAAGCAGACAGAAATTACGACACCCAAGGCCATAAAAAGAAGGCTTCGGGTTCAGGAGAAAATAACGATTTCGGAACTCGCCAAGGCGATGGGTGTTAAGGGTATGGACCTCGTAAAGAAGCTGATGGCATTGGGTGTTCCAACCAGTATCAACAAATCTGTCGATTTTGAGACAGCAAGCCTCGTTGCAGAAGAATTCGGTTTTGAACTTGAATTGGATCAGTTTGAAGCGGAGACGATTCTTGCCGAAGAGGAAGACAAGGCGGAAGATCTCAAACCGAGACCTCCGGTCGTGACCATCATGGGACATGTGGATCACGGAAAAACATCTCTCCTGGATTACATTAGAGAATCCAATATTATCGCAGGTGAATCGGGAGGCATTACCCAACACATCGGGGCCTATTATGTGGAAAAAGAGGGCGGCGATGTCGTCTTTCTGGACACCCCGGGACACGAAGCCTTTACCGCCATGAGGGCAAGGGGAGCACAGGTCACAGATATCGTCATCATTGTGGTGGCCGCCGACGATGGCGTGATGCCCCAGACCAGAGAGGCGATCGACCATGCCCGTGCAGCGGAAATTCCGATCATCGTAGCCATCAATAAGATTGATAAACCTGATGCGGATATTGAACGGGTTAAAAGGGAGCTGGCGGAATTAGAGTTGGCCCCGGAAGATTGGGGTGGCGATACTATCTCCGGCCTTATTTCGGCAAAGACCGGAGAGGGCATCAATGAACTGTTAGAGCTTGTCTTACTTCAGGCTGAGATGCTTGAATTAAAAGCCAATCCAAACAAACCAGCAAGGGGCACCATCATTGAGGCGGAACTGGACAAGAGCAAGGGTGCCGTGGCAAACGTTCTCATTAAAAGCGGGACTCTCCGCCAGGGGGATTATTTTATCTGCGGGCAAGAATATGGCAGGGTTAGGGCCATGTTGAACAATCGCGGCAAGAGAATGATATCAGCGGAGCCATCGACCCCTGTGGAGATCTACGGCATTTCCGGAGTTCCCATGGCCGGGAATGAGTTCGTCGTTGTCAAAGACGAAAAAATGGCAAAACAGGTCATGGGGCATCGCCAGGCCCAAATGAGATCAATGGAAGCATCCCATCGTGGGATTGTGAGTTTGGATGATCTTTTTGAAAAAATAAAGGAAGGCGAGATTAAGGAACTCAATATCATATTAAAGGCCGATGTGCAGGGATCCATCGAAGCCGTGTCCGATTCGTTTGCAAAATTAAACACAGACGAAGTAAAGCTCAAAACGATCCATGCCTCAACCGGTGGTATCACCGAGACGGATGTTAATTTGGCATCCGCATCAGGCGCCATCATCATAGGTTTCAGAGTACGTGCCAACCCCAGGGTCACCGCGATCGCCGAAAAGGAGAGGGTGGACATAAGGTATTATGATGTGATCTACAACGCCATCAAGGAAATTCGACTGGCCATGACAGGGCTTCTCGACCCGGTTTACAAGGAAAAAGTTATCGGGCGGGCGGATATCAAGGAGGTGTTTCATGCCCCCAAAATAGGTGCCGTCGCAGGCTGTCAGGTAACAGATGGTCACATCGAGAGGAATGCAAGGGCACGACTCCTGAGGGATGAGGTCGTGGTTTTTGAAGGGAAATTGGCGTCTCTGAGACGCTTTAAAGATGATGTGAAAGAGGTCCAGGCAGGATATGAATGCGGTATTGGTCTAGAAAATTTTCAAGATATCAAACCGGGTGACGTCTTTGAAGTCTATGTGATGGAAGAGGTCGCGGCAGAGCTTTAAGGTATGGTAGTCGGGACGTTGAAAATAATCCTCCACTTGCATGATAACCGTTCCTTGAAGGGAAAGAGGAAAGTTGTCAGGAGCATGGTGGATAAAGTGAAGCATAAATTCAATGTCTCGATCGCGGAAGTGGGTTCCAATGATAAATGGCAAAGAATCGAACTGGGAGTCAGTGCCGTCGGAAATGATAGGCGACATATCGATTCATCACTCAATAATATTCTGGACTATATAGATACACTCTATTTGGCCGAGATCGTAGATTCGAGTGCAGAGATTTACAATGTATGACCCTAATGGAGCGAAAGCTGAGGATGCCCCAGATCCAAGGCGTCCAAGGGCGAAGCCGTAGTAATCTACTGCGAGCCCTTGGTAACGAAGGAGATGGGATATCATCGGCTTTCCCGGAGGGTAAACAAAATGTAGAAAAAAAAGAACTTTTATAACTCATCATTACTGTGAATATAAATTAGGTATAAAAAACTGAAAAAGACGTTTGATTTGTTTTTATAATAGCCCTTCTCGGTTTTGTTTACGCTCCATTAGGGTATGAGGTTGGACATGTTAGCTGGCAAGAGGGCCGTAAGGGTCGGTGATCAACTTTTAAAGGAGATGGCCGAGTTGCTCATGCAAAAGGTGAATGATCCGAGGGTAAAGGGGACAACCCTCACGGGAATTCATCTAAGCAATGATCTCAAGAACGCCAGAGTTTACTATAGTGTCTTGGGAGACGACAAGGCCGTACGGGATGCCCAGGCAGGATTGGACAGTGCCAAGGGCTACATTAAACGAGAGATCGGACGTCGGCTCTCCCTGAAGTATATGCCCGATATCGTCTTTAAGCATGACCGCACCCTTGAAATGGGTAATCACATGGAGAAGCTCTTTGAGACGTTGAAATCGGAAGAAACCCCAAAAACCGAAGAATAATATACCTATATGGACAAATCCTGTGACGGCATAGTCCTTATCGACAAAAATGAAGGTGAAACCTCCTTCGATGTAGTAAGGCGGGTGAGGAAGTTTTTAAAAATAAAAAAAGTGGGCCATGCCGGTACACTGGATCCGTTTGCCACCGGCTTGTTGATTGTCCTCTTGGGCCAAGGCACAAAATTATCCCCTTACCTCATGTCGAGAGAAAAGAAATACCGCGCTACGTTGAGATTGGGGATCGAGACGGACACCCAGGATCCGACAGGTCACGTCCTTAGGAAACGGCCTGTACCGGCATTTGATCTGGAAACGATAAAAGAGCATGCCCTTGGATTCATCGGGGAGGCGGAACAATCGCCCCCTATCTTTTCGGCTTTGAGATATCGAGGAAAGCGGGCCTACGAGTTTGCCAGAAAAGGAATCAAGCCTGATCTTAAAAAGAGAAAAGTGACAATCCGGTCCCTGGAAATCCTTTCCGCGGATCTCCCGGATGTCACCATGGAAGTGACCTGTTCCAGTGGGACATATATCAGGAGTCTGGCGACGGACCTGGGGGAAAAGTTGGGGCCGGGTGCTCATCTGAATGCCCTGAGAAGACTATCTATTGGGCCTTTTTCCCTGCAGAACGCCCTAAACTCGGAAAAGGTTGGACTTGACCGACCTGAAAATGTCCTTCAAGACAGGATCATCCCACTCCGAGACGCGATTCCTCACCTGAAGGAAGTTCAGGTGGATGACCAGTTGGCGCATAAGATAAGGAACGGCTACCAGCCTCAATGGGAGGCATTGAGGGGAAGATGCCCTTTGCAGGAGGTCCTTGAAGGCCAAATCAAGTTGGTGGAAGGCGGGGCATTGGTCGCCATCATGAAGGTGCAGCAACAAATGGGCCATGATAGTGCGGGCTTAGAGATTTTGAGGGTATTTCACTAAAAAAAGGATTCAGGCCCGCCACAACCCGCCAAAAAGATAGGCGGGTAAAATTCAAGGGGTCAAGGGGTGAAGCCCGCCACACAGACTGCGGGTAAAGGTTCGAGTGAAAGTCTTATCCTACGAACCGAGGAGTCAAGAAGCCCCTTTCTCCTAACGGTTGGAAAAAGAATTTTAACATTAAGGCATTTTAAAGGAGGTGTAGAAAGTGGTTTTAACGACAGAAGCCAAAAAAGAGGTTATTGATCGCTTTAAGATCCATGAAAAAGATACAGGTTCATCCGAAGTACAAATAGCCCTTCTGAGTAATCGAATCAATTACCTTACCGATCACTTCAAGACCCATAAAAAAGATCACCATTCAAGACGGGGGCTTTTGAAATTGGTCGGTCAACGAAGAAGACTTCTCAGTTATTTAAAGAAAGTTGATAAAAAAAGATACCAGAGCGTCATCAAGGAACTCGGTCTCCGAAAATAATGCAAACATATCCAGGCAGGTTCGACCCATGAAGTCCTGGTTACACTAAATGATTTTTTTGTGAAAGGATGGATGAATTAATGATAAAGAACTGTGAAATCGATATTAATGGTAAGGCCTTACATATCGAAACCGGTCGTATAGCGAGGCAAGCGAGTGGTTCGGTCGTCGTGACTCTTGGAGAGACAGTCGTGCTGGTGACTGTTGTCGGTACAGATCAAGTCCGCCAAGGGGTTGATTTCCTCCCACTTACAGTGGAATATCAGGAGATGTCCTACGCGGGTGGAAGAATCCCTGGGAACTATTTCAGACGGGATATAGGAAGACCCGGTGAGATAGAGACCCTGACGGCACGTCTCATTGACCGCCCCCTGCGACCCCTCTTCCCGGACGATTATTACTATGAGATACAGGTCATCGCGACGGTACTCTCCACCGACAAGGAAAATGAAGCGGATGTCCTTGCCCTTTTGGGGGCCTCTACGGCACTCGAGATTTCGGACATCCCCTTTAATGGACCCATCGCTGCCGTCAGGGTGGGGAGAATCGATGGGACCTTCGTGGCCAATCCCACACGTAGCGAACAGGAGACGAGCGACATTAACCTGATTGTTGCGGGAAACAGGTCCGCTGTGGTCATGGTAGAAGGCGGGGGTGATTTTGCATCCGAATCAGACATGATAGATGCTATTTTCTTTGCCCATGAGGCCCTTCAACCGATGCTTGACATGCAGGAAGAGATGAAAAGGGAAGTCGGTAAAGAGAAAAAGAGCGTACCCACCGTCACCGGCAACCCGTCCCTGGAAGGAAAAGTAGTCGATTTGGCCACGACAATGCTTCAGGAAGTCTTAACAACCGCTGACAAGATGTTACGCCAGAAGAAGAGAAATGAGGTCCATAACAAGGTTCAGGAAGCCCTTGCCGAAGAATATCCGGAAGAGAAATCGGAGATCGGGAGCCTCATCCACGATCTGGAAAAAAAGATTGTTCGTAAAATGATGCTGGAGGAGGGAAAGCGGATCGACGGACGTTCATTCAGCGATGTTCGGGAGATCGAGTGTGTTGTGGGGGTGTTGCCCCGTGTTCATGGGTCAGCCCTGTTCACCCGAGGGGAGACCCAGGGAATGGTCCTGACGACCCTCGGGACCGGTGGTGACGATCAGAGAATGGAGACGATCTACGGTGAAGTAACCAGGTCCTTCATCTTACATTATAATTTCCCCCCTTACTCAGTAGGGGAAGCAAAGCGGCTTGGCGGTCCCGGAAGGCGAGAGATCGGACATGGCGCTTTGGCTCGAAGGTCGTTGTTGCCTGTCATGCCTGGAAAGGATGATTTTGAATACACAGTGCGTGTCGTATCGGAGATCCTTGAATCCAATGGTTCTTCGTCCATGGCCAGTGTCTGTGGCGGGTCCCTCTCCCTTATGGATGCCGGGGTTCCCATAAAAGGGGCCGTTGCCGGCGTGGCTATGGGCCTTATCTCCGATGGGGAGAAGATGGTCGTGCTTACGGATATCATCGGGGACGAAGATCATTATGGCGACATGGATTTCAAAGTGGCGGGAACAAAAGAAGGGATTACCGCTCTGCAGATGGATATCAAGATCGATGGTGTCACAAAGGAAGTCATGCAGAAGGCCCTCGCCCAAGCCAAAGATGCGAGACTCCATATACTCGACAAGATGAATGGGGCGCTTATGAAGCCGAGGGTGGAAGTATCCCCCTACGCGCCCGTCATAACCTCGATACAAATCAAACCGGAAAAGGTGAGGGCCCTAATTGGTCCTGGAGGTAAGGTGATCAGAGAAATATCCAGTGTCACGGAATCCAGGGTCGATGTGGATGACGCCGGTAAGGTCGTCATTGGATCGCCGGATAAAGAGAAGGCGAAAATGGCCTACGACATGGTTAAAAAAATCGTTCAGGATGCGGAGGTGGGGAAGCTTTACATGGGCACGGTTGTGAAGATCATGGATTTCGGAGCCTTCGTGCAGATTTTTCCCGGAACCGACGGTTTGGTCCATATATCCCAGCTCGATAAAGAGCGGGTGAACAAGGTGACCGACATACTCCATGAAGGTGATGAGGTCCTGGTGAAGGTCCTCGATGTGGATAAGAACGGAAAGATAGCCCTCTCCCGCAAAGCCGCCTTGGGCGAAAGCTTGGAAGATGCATCATAAAACGGTTTTAAAAAACGGGGTCACGATTCTCTCGGAAAAGCTCGAACATTTTCGATCCGTGTCTCTCGGGATATGGGTTAATGCGGGTTCAAGGGAAGAGAAGGCGCAGGAGAACGGCATTTCCCATTTTATTGAACACATGATCTTCAAGGGCACCCAATCCCGCAACAGCCTGGAGATTGCCAAGCAGTTGGACGCTATAGGGGGCCTCTCAAATGCTTTTACGGGTAAGGAGACCACCTGCTTTCACTCGAGAGTCCTGGATAAACACTTCTCCAACCTGGCGGACATCCTTTTAGACATCTTCCTGAATTCAGCCTTCGATCCTGGAGAAATGGATAGGGAAAGACAAGTTATCCTCCAAGAGATCAACATGGTGGAGGATACACCGGATGAACATGTCCATGTGCTTTTTAGTCATCTATTCTGGATGAACCATCCCCTTGGAAGGTCCATTTTGGGCACCGGTGAAAGCGTAGCGGGCATCGACAAAGAAACCATTCATCATTATATCAAGAGATTCTACACACCGGATAGGATCATTCTATCGGCTGCGGGCAACATTGATCATGATGCCCTCCTCGGTTATTTTCAGCCCTTGTTTGAGTCTATAGAATCGGCCCCGGAAACCGATCCGAGGACCATGCCGGACATTCACGGCGGTGTGTTGTGTCACTACAAAGAAACGGAGCAGATCCACATCTGCTTAGGGGGGAAAGCCCCTCACCTTTCAAGCGACCTCAGATTCGCAGGGGCCATATTAAATACCATCCTCGGCGGAAGCATGAGTTCCCGGCTATTCCAGGAAATAAGGGAAAAAAGAGGCCTAGCCTACTCGGTTTATTCTTTTCTTTCCGCCTACATCGACACGGGCCTGCTCGGTGTCTATGTGGGGACCGGCCCGAAAGAGGTCAACAGTGTCCTCGAACTGATCAACAAGGAAATAAGAGGGATACAGAAGGGCGAACTATCAGAATCAGACCTGGCGGAGGCCCGAGAGCACCTGATAGGGGGTATTTTACTGGGATCAGAGAGTCCGGACTCAAGAATGATGCGTCTTGCGAAAAATGAATATGTTTTCGGGCGATATGTGGATTTTGATGAAATGGTAGCCAAATTGGAAAAAGTCACTGTTGAGGATGTGATTGCCATTGCAAAAGAGACCTTTCAGGATCAAGCGGTGTCTCTCGTGGTCCTCGGTCCAGTGAATGAGGAAGACCTGGACTTGGGTTGTCTCAACTTTTAGAAGTCATCTCAAAAATGCCAAATAGCTCGTTCGACAGGCTCACGACCCTGAGTGGCCGGTTGTAATGGCTAATTTTCACAACCGGCAATCGAAGGGCCGATTTCTATGCTTCCTGCTGTCCTTTCGGACAGCTTAGAAGAATCCCCGACCACAGGTCGGCATTCTTCAGATCCTTACGCCGTCCCCTACGGGCCGGAGGCTTGGCCTCGAACTATTTTTCTATTTTTGAGATGACTTCTAATAGAGAAACAATTTTTTAAAAGCGGAGATTCTGTTTTTTACAACCAAAGATTGCTTCTACATATGACTCAATAATTTTGCGGGAGCGACCTCCTGGTCTCGACCTCACGACCGCAAATTTTTTATCGCAACCAAAGGTTGCTCCAACACAATGCCGACCCATCCTGTAGGAACGACCTACCGGTCGCGACCTCACAATCCCTTAGGGAGAAAAGATCCATTGGATAAGGTGGAAGTCAAGGTGAAACGCCTTCAAGGTGGAGAGGACATTGCTTTGCCTGCCTATGAGACGAAGGGCGCCTCAGCCATGGACCTCAGGGCAGCCGTTCAAGAAACAGTCATACTTCACCCCGGGGATATCCGATTGATTCCGACAGGACTGGCCGTTTCCATTCCTTTAGGGTATGAAGCTCAGATAAGGCCCCGTAGCGGCATGGCTCTGAAACACGGCATCGGAATGGTTAATTCCCCAGGCACCATCGATGCAGACTACAGGGGAGAGATCGGCCTCATCATGATTAACTGGGGGCAAAAACCGTTCCCCATCAAGAGGGGCGACCGTATCGCTCAAATGCTGATCACCCGGGTATACCGGGCGAATATGATGGAAGTGTCAGAGCTTGACGCCACCCCAAGGGGTGATGGTGGCTTCGGGCACAGTGGTATTGAATAGAACCCTTACAGAATAAATCTCGTTGCACATTGACAAGATCCAGATAAGAATTTCAAGTTCAGGTGTAATGTCCGAAGACTATCCGATAGGGAGGAAGATGCGATTTTCAGTTTTGGCTTCCGGCAGCGCTGGAAATGCCTGTTACGTAGAGTCGGACCGCTCGAGTGTCCTAATAGATGCGGGATTAAGCGGCCGAGAAATCATCAGGCGTCTGGAATTAATAAATGTGAACCCTGAGAGCCTCGATGCTTTGATTTTAACCCACGAACACTCGGATCACATCAAAGGGGCGGGTCCCCTTGCAAGGCGCCTTGACATTCCTGTCTTTGGGAATAGTTCAACCTTTAAAAAAGGAATCAAGACTCTCGGTGATCTATCAAAACCGGTCACTATTCACACCGGACAAACCATACCCATTCAAGATCTCCTTATAAAGACCTTTACCAAATGCCATGATGCGGTGGACCCCATGGGGGTGGTCATATCATCAAACGGCGTGAAGCTTGGTATGGTTACTGATCTAGGACGAAGTACGAGAATGGTAGAAGACCATTTGAGAGGGTGCCAGGCCCTTATCATCGAGTTCAATCATGATGAAAAGATGCTTGAAGAAGGACCCTATCCTCTGGATTTGAAGCGCCGGATCAGGGGGCCGGATGGACACCTTTCAAACCATCAAGCGGGTGAATTGGTCAAGGCCGTATTGCATGAAGACCTGAAACTGGTCGTTCCCGCTCACATTAGTGACAAGAACAATCTTCCCGAAAAGGCCCTACAAGCGGTAGAAATGGTCATGATGGCATACGGAAGAGGGCAAGCGAAAATCGTATTGAGTCAGCAGGATCATCCCATGCCTATGGTTGAATTGTAACCTGATTGAGCGAAAGTTGAGGATACCTCAGATCCAAGGCGTCCAAGGGTGAATGCCGTTTGCTGCTGTTTCGCAGCAGCCGTCTACTGCGAGCCCTTGGCAACGAAGGATATGAGTGTATCCTGCTGTTCGTAAGAACAGCCGCTTTCCCGCAGGGTAAATAAAATGGAGAAAAAATTGAGCTTTTCTAACTCATCATTACGATGATATGAATCATTTATTAGATACAGTGAAAATCGTTTGACTTGTGTGTTTTTAAAATAACCATTCTCGATTTTGTTTACGATCAATTAAGTTTGGGGACACCATAGATCAACAATGCTCAACCTGCCACATCAGGGTGACCCTTTAAAGCCATGTCCATTGAAAAGAAACGTAGGAAGAAGTCCTATCAATGCAGTTGCTGTGGCCAGAAACCACCATTTTGCTGGGCCTGTCCCTGTGGGTTTCAGATCTGTAATACATGTATGGAAGAGAACTTATGGGGCTTTACGTGTAGCGGGGTTCACTGGCAGTGCCCTGACTGCGGAGCCCTGAGACCTTTTTAACCCTTTTGGTTCACCAAATGCCCCAAAACATTACCCGCATAAAACATCGGCACATAAAAAACCCTGCCCTCCATGTGGCGCTCTACCAGCCCGAGATACCTGCGAATACCGGAAACATCGCCCGATTATGCGGGGCAGCAGAAGTAAGGTTGCACTTGATCCACCCCCTTGGATTTCAGGTGGATGATAAACATCTTAAAAGGGCGGGGTTGGATTACTGGAGTGAGGTGGACATCAGACACCATGTCAACTTTGAAGCCTTTTTAAAAAACAGCGGGGTTGAGGGAGCTTCGTGTCTGTCGGCCTTTAGCAGGCATGCCGAGGAGCATTACACAACAGCAAAGGTAAGCCATGGGGGTTATCTGCTTTTTGGGCGGGAGACCCTTGGCCTTCCCCTTGAGATACGCGATCGATACCCCTGCTACAAAATACCCATCTGGGGAAAGGTGAGGAGCCTCAATCTTTCCACGACAGTAGGAATCGTAGTCTATCACTACCTCCATCAGATGGGGAAGTTTTAACCGCGCAGAGCGCAGAGCGCATAGCGCATGGCGCATAGCGCATAACGTATAGCGTATGACGCAGAGCGCATAGCGCATAGCGTTTAAAACCAATCGGACAAATGTAACCAATCAAATAAATTAAACCTTTATAAATTATTGCATCTATCCGTTCACGGCTCAACGTTTACCATTCACCCAAACTTTTACGCTATGCGCTTCATGGGGAGGAAATATGGCCGAACAGGAAAAAAATGGGATTGAAGAATTGACCC